>DAOSWJ010000064.1:0-12638 GCA_035380005.1 Prolixibacteraceae bacterium
TTAAAAGTTGTTTACAGTATGTAATTAAAAAATGACTGCCTTAGTCGGGTTGACTGTTGGCGAGAATTTTTGGTTGCGCCATTGGTCAACATTTTTATATATACTTATTTCGTTTTTGTAACAAACTATAACAAAAACGCGAAATTGCTAATTATTTTGCATTTTTTTTGGCTTCACGGTCCATTTGGCAACTTCCGTTAAATTGGGCACCTGGTTCAATCATTAACTGTGCTGTTGTAACTTCTCCCTTGAGCGTTGATGTTGATTTAAGGGTTAACAGGCCTTCAACAACAATTTTCCCTTCAATATTCCCTTCAATTTCGGCAGTTCTGCAATTAATGTCACCCAGTATTGAGCCGCTTTCGCCTACAATTAAACGCCCTCCAGTATTAAGGTTTCCCTTAAGTGTTCCGTCGATACGAATATCGGTTTGGCTGTTTACATCGCCTGTTAGCTGAGTTGTCGATGCTATTAAGTTTACAGTATTTAAGCTGTTGTCTGTTTGCTTTGCCATCTTTTTTATCAATTATAGTTAACAAAAATAGCAAAATCTGTTAATGAATCTTAAAAATTGAAGGAATATTAAAGTTTGAGACAAAAAAAATCCCGGATAGCCGGGATTTATCAATGCCTTATCAACTGTATGTTATATTATACAGTAACTTCTTTTTCGATAGCCAATTTGCCCCTATAATAACCACATTCGCCACATACAGTATGGTATTTAACTGCTGCGCCGCAATTTGAACAGGTCGAAAGGGTTGCAGGTGTTGCCTTATAGTGGGTCCTGCGCTTATCTCTTCTAGTTTTAGAAACTTTGTGCTTTGGATGTGCCATTTCTTGTTTACTTTATTTGTTATCTATTAATTTCTTTAATTCGTTCCAACGTTCGTCTATAATTGGTTCACTTTCTGTTTCTTTTTCATGAACCAAGTATTGATCTAACTTTTCAAGCATTTCGGGGTCGCATGTACTGTGTCCTTCCTCGTCGTCGGGGTGGACATGTTTTATTGGAAGCCCCAAAATAATTTGTTCGTAAAGGTACTGTGCAATGTTTATTTGGTGCTCATCAACAGGCAACACAATTAAATCGTCGCTCAAGGTTTCGGTTTCGCTACCAAATTTTACAATCAGTTTATCTTTCGATTTTACTTTCTCATTGTAATTTTCGAGGCAACGGTCGCATATAAGTTCAACAGTACCTTTTACGCGCATCTCGATAATCAATAGGTTCGATTGCTTCTGCAAATCGACTTTCGCTTTTAACTTACCCTTGTTTACCAAGCTGCTTTCAATGTTTTCAAAGAACCGGTCATCAATCTCATATTCAAATCGATGACTTCCTTCTTTTAAGCCTTTAAAGGCAATTTCGTATCTCGATAGAAAATCCATCAGTTTTAGAAAAAGTTTTGCAAAATTATAAAAAAATACTAAACCGCTAAATATTTGAATTTATTTTTGAACAATTAATGTTAATTACTAACAAATTGCGTTATTATTTTCGTTTCTTTTTGAGCAAAACTATGAACCAGACAAGGCTTGCAAGTGAAAAAAGAAACAATGCAGCTATTACAATGAGCCCACCCAAAAGTATAATGTATTTAGCACGTGGAACATCGGGCACCAAGGCTTTTATTCTGAACATGTATTGTGCAAAAACCAAGCAAATTCCGGTTACTAATACCGAAGCTACGTTGAGTTTCAGCATATTTTTTGATTGCATATTAGATAAAAAATTGCTCATGTTCTATTTTTTCAAAGTTATTCTGAATATGGTTAATTTTTTTGGATCCGACGATTTCAATACCAACTTGCCTTTGTGATAATATTCTACAATTCTTTTCGACAGCGACAGCCCAAGCCCCCAGCCTCTTTTTTTGGTTGTGTATCCGGGGTTAAATATGGTTTTTTGTTTCGATTTTGGTATTCCTTTGCCATTGTCGCTAACGTCAATAATAACATCTTTATCGCTTTCGCTAACATTTATTGAAATAATGCCCGGGTTGTTTTCAATCGAATCGACAGAGTTGCGCACCAGGTTTTCAATCACCCAGCTGAAAAGCGAAGCCGATAAGGGAATGTAGAGTTCTTGTTCGGGGCTAAAATTGCAGGTAATCTCAATTTTTCGCGATATTCTTGTTTTAAGGTAATCCATAATATTGCCAAGCTGTTGGTATAGGTTTTCAGGGTAAAGTTCGGGTTGGGAGCCAATTTTTGAAAAGCGTTCGGTGATTTTTTCGAGCCGCTGAGCATCTTTATCTAGCTCTTCAACAATCGACTTGCTTACGTTTTCTTCTTTTAGCAGCTCAACAAGTGCAACCAACGACGAAATTGGTGTTCCAAGCTGGTGGGCCGTTTCTTTAGCCAGTCCTATCCAAACCAGGTTTTGTTCGGCTTTACGTGCCTGGCTGAATGCAATGTATGCAATTGCAATAAACAGCACAATTACGCTAAGCTGAAAAATGGGATAGTACCTTAATTTTGATTGCAATGACGATTCTTTATAAAAAAGGTATTGTTCGTCGCCATCGCCTAATGGAATAACAATAAATTGTTGGCGGGCTTTCATTTTAGCCAATTCTTTAGCCAGGATCTTTTCTTTGTTGTTGCTGTTGTACTTTATGTTGCCGTCAACCATTATTTGGTCTTTCTTGTCAACAATAATTATCGGGATGGTTGTGTTTTTCGAAAGTACCTGAATCAAGTAGTTGGTTATGTTTTCGTCAAGTTCGTTCTCGGTTGCTAAAAGCCTGGTTGCTTCGGCCCAAAGTTCAACTCTGATCAATTCTTCCTCCGAAAGTTTTTTTACCATCTTATTGGTGTAAAGCATTGATCCAATGCCTATCAGTATGGCAAAAATGAAGAGTATTTGTTTCCAACGTCGTTTTTTGAAGTATATGTCCACTTTGTATTGTTTTAATGTATCTACAAACAACGTATTTTTCCCGATAAAATTATCTGCTAAGTTTTAAAAGTTATGCATTTGCAACTGCAATATCTTTAATGCATTTTTCAATTGTGGCAGCAATGCTTTCACTATCAATTCCACATTCGCGATACAGCTCGTCGGGCTCACCATGTTCAATAAAGTTGTCGGGTATGCCCAGTGAAATAATTTGTGACTTGTAACCATTTTTGTTCATGAAGCTGCTTATGGTTGATCCCAGCCCGCCAACAATTGTGCCGTCTTCGACAGTAATTATGGTTTTGTATTTCGAAAAAACGGTGTGCAACAACTCGCTGTCGATAGGTTTCAGATATCGCATATCGAAATGTGCAACAGCACTGCTATTGCTGGTTGTGTCAATGGCTTTGCTTACGGTATTGCCAATGTGCCCTATCGATAATACTGCAATGTGGCTGCCTTGTTTTAGGCATTGTCCTTTCCCAATTTCCAGTTCGTTAAAAGGGCTTTGCCAGTTTTTTGTTACTCCTCTGCCTCGCGGATAACGGATCACCAAGGGCCCGCTTGGTTTTAGCTGTGCTGTATACAAAAGGTTGCGCAGTTCAGTTTCGTTTAAAGGCGATGCAATGCTCAGGTTGGGAACACAGTTCAGAAAAGCCATATCGAATACGCCGTGATGTGTGGCACCATCGGCACCAACCAGACCACCCCTGTCGAGGCACAAAACCACATTGAGGTTTTGAATGGCAACATCGTGTACTATTTGATCGTATGCCCGCTGCGAAAACGACGAATAAATGTTGCAATAAGGTATAAGTCCTTCTTTGGCAAGCCCGGCAGCAAAAGTCACTGCGTGTTGTTCGGCTATGCCCACATCAAAAACCCTGTGGGGCATTTCTTTTTTCATAATATTAAGCGAACAACCGGAGAGCATTGCTGGCGTAATGCCAACAATTTTTTGGTTTTGGCGTGCCAGTTCAAGCACTGTTTCGCCAAACACATTCTGATAGAGCGGTGGCTCGTTGCCATTGGTTGTTTTTATGGGTTTGCCTGTAAGTTTATCGAATTTGCCGGGCGCATGAAAAAGGGTTTGGTTGGCTTCGGCAGGCTTGTAACCTTTCCCTTTTTTGGTAATAATGTGCAAAATTTTGGGCCCGTTAATTTTCTTTAATTGGTTTAGAAGTTCAACCATTAAATGAACATCGTGCCCATCAACCGGGCCAAAATAGCGTATGTTCAAGGCCTCAAAAAGGTTGCTTTCTTTAAAGAAAAACGACTTGGTAGAGTGTTCAATTTTTTGAACCGCACGACGGGTTTTGCGCCCAAACCATTTAAAATGGCCCAAAAAATTCCAAATGGCATCTTTCAGTCTGTTGTAAGTGTCCGATGCCGATATTTTTATAAGGTATCTGTTTAGGCCACCGGTATTGGGGTCGATCGACATGTTGTTGTCGTTGAGAATGATCAGCACGTTGGGGTTTTGCTCGCTGGCATTGTTGAGTGCTTCAAAAGCCATACCGCCGGTAAGTGCTCCGTCGCCAATAATTGCAACAACACATTGTTCTTGCCCTTTTAACTTAAATGCTGTGGCCATTCCCAGTGCTGCCGATATTGATGTTGACGAGTGACCAACACCAAATGCATCGTAAGGGCTTTCTTTGGGCGTTGGAAAACCGCTGATCCCCTTGTATTTTCGCAAGGTTTTAAATGCATCGCGCCGACCGGTAAGTACTTTGTGCCCGTATGCCTGATGACCAACATCCCATATTAATTTATCGTTGGGTGTGTTGAAAACATAGTGTAGAGCAACGGTAAGTTCAACAACCCCAAGGCTGGCGCCAAAGTGACCCGGAGTTACCGATAAGGTGTCAATTAAAAAACAGCGCAGTTGTTCGCACACTTCGTTTAGTTGCTCCTCGGGCAGGGCTCGCAAATCGGATGGATCGTTAATCCCATATAAAAGTTTGAATCGATCGTCGGTCATAATAAATTATTACGGGGTCGCAAATATACAACAAATCAATAAAATCGGCCTGTTGCATTTTTTATTGCTTGTTTAAAAAAAAAATCATAAAACAGTACAAAAAAACCGTTCTTCAAAATAAATTTGCACTAATTAGTGTTTTAACGATATAAAGATTGAGATATTTTAGAATAAATGAAAGCAATATGGAAATAAAAAAAATAATTTTTGCAGCAGTTTTATTAGGTAGCTTGGCCGCTTGTGTGCCGCTTAAACAGTTCAGCGATGTAAAATCGAAAAATGGTTCACTTGAACAAAGCAATCAACAATTGAAAGACGATGTACGCAAGTTAACTGTCGAGAATAACGAGCTTGATGGCCAAATACTTAATCTTCAACGTAAATTGGCCGATATGGAAGTGCGTTCGAAAAAATTGAGCCAAAACAGTAGCGAACTCGAGTATGAAAACCAACGCTTAAGTACAGCGCAAAAGGAACTCGAAAAGCAAATTGCCATTCTAAAGGAGGGCAGTTCTGAAGAGATATCGAAACTACTCAGCGAGCTTCAGATTTACCAAAACAATTTGCAGGAGCGCGAAGACCGGGTACGTAAGGCCGAAGAGTTGCTTGCCCAACAACAGGAACAACTTAAGCAGGCACAAAAAACATTGGCCGAAAAAGAACAAAAACTAAGCGAATCCGAAGCCATTCAAGCCGAACAGCAAGCCCGTTTAATGGAGCTACAGGATGCGCTCGACAAACAAAAGCAAGCTGTTGCCGATTTGCGTTCTAAACTCAATAATGCTTTAATGGGTTTTTACGATCAAGGATTATCGGTTTACGAAAAAAACGGCAAGGTATATGTTTCGCTCGAAGAAAACCTGCTGTTTAAAACCGGTAGCTATAACCTCGACCCCAAAGGGCAGGAAGCGCTCAAAAGCCTCAGCGGCGTATTGGCCGGCAACCCACAAATCAATATAATGGTCGAAGGCCACACCGATGATGTACCCTTAAGCGGATCGGGTCAAATTAAAGACAACTGGGACCTTAGCGTGATGCGTGCTACCGCGGTTACAAAAATTATTCTGCAAAATGCACAAATCGATCCTAAACGCATAACCGCAGCCGGACGTGGCGAATACTTCCCGCTCGATGAGGCCAAAACGCCCGAGGCACGCCGTAAAAACCGGCGTACCGAAATCATACTTACACCTAATTTGAGCGAAGTATTTGATATTATTCAGGCAAACTAAAATTTATTTGAGCTTGGCAAACAAGCCTTTCATGCTAACTGCTTCGGCAATAATTCCGCGTAGTTTCGATATCTCAACGCGGTCTTGTTCCATTGTGTCGCGGTAACGAATGGTAACGGTATTATCCTCCATGGTTTGGTGGTCAACCGTTACGCAGAAAGGCGTACCAACAGCATCCATACGGCGGTAGCGCTTGCCAATCGAGTCTTTCTCGTCGTACATGCAATTAAAATCGAATTTAAGGTCGTCGATAATCTCGCGGGCTTTTTCGGGCAGGCCATCTTTTTTAACCAGCGGCATAACAGCCATTTTTACCGGGGCAAGTTGTGCGGGTATGCGCAATACCACGCGGGTATCTTTTTGTCCTTTTGCATCGGTCACTTCCTCTTCGCAATACGAGGCCGACAAAACTTGTAAGAACATACGGTCAACGCCAATCGATGTTTCTACCACATAGGGCACATACGATTCGTTGCGCTCGGTATCGAAATATTGAATTTTTTTGCCCGAGAACTGTTGGTGCTGGCTAAGGTCGAAGTCGGTGCGCGAATGTATGCCTTCCACTTCTTTAAACCCGAAGGGGAATTTGTATTCCACATCGACAGCGGCATTGGCATAGTGGGCCAACTTTTCATGCTCGTGAAAGCGGTAGTTTTCGTCGCCAAAACCAAGGGCACGGTGCCAGCTTATGCGGGTTTCTTTCCATTTGTCGAACCATGCAAGTTCTGTCCCCGGTTGTACAAAAAACTGCATTTCCATTTGTTCGAACTCTCTCATGCGGAAAATAAATTGGCGGGCAACAATCTCGTTGCGGAAAGCCTTACCAATTTGAGCAATACCGAAAGGCAGTTTCATGCGCCCGGTTTTTTGCACGTTCAGGTAGTTCACAAAAATACCTTGTGCCGTTTCGGGGCGCAAGTACACTTTCAGAGCACCATCGGCTGTCGAGCCCATTTCGGTGGCAAACATCAGGTTAAATTGGCGCACTTCGGTCCAGTTGCGTGAGCCCGACACCGGGCAAACAATTTCCTCATCAACAATAATTTGGCGCAGCTCCTCCAGGTTCGAGTCGTTCAGTGCCTGGGCAAAACGTTGGTGCAAAGCATCCCATTTGGCCTGGTTGTCGAGTACGCGTTGGTTGGTCGAGCGGAACTGGGCTTCGTCAAAAGCATCGCCAAATCGTTTGGCTGCTTTCTCCACCTCTTTATTCATTTTTTCTTCGTACTTAGCCAGTTGCTCTTCAATGAGCACGTCGGCGCGGTAGCGTTTTTTCGAATCTTTGTTGTCAATCAGCGGATCGTTAAAAGCATCAACGTGCCCCGATGCCTTCCAAATGGTAGGGTGCATAAAAATGGCCGAGTCGAGCCCCACCACGTTTTCGTGGAGCATCACCATCGAGTCCCACCAATATTTTTTGATATTATTTTTCAACTCAACGCCATTTTGGCCGTAATCGTACACGGCGCCCAGCCCGTCGTAAATTTCACTACTCTGAAATACAAACCCATACTCTTTGCAATGGGCTACCAGTTTTTTGAAAATATCGTCCGCCATACTAATAACTGTTATATTTTTGAAATTGAGGCCGTAAAAATAAAACATATAATTGAAAACCGACCATTTGGCCCCCACAATTTCAACAAGGTTAACATGCAACGCCAAAAATTTATAATTTTTATTTGGCGGCCTTTGGGGCTGTACGCTATAGTTGCTCCACTGTTGGCAGGCGTTCACTGGTTACAGCGCGTGGCTTCCTTCGGTCGCCCGGCTGCGCCCGTTCACGCAACTGCACCAGTGGGGCAAGCTGCCGCTCCCATCCCCGGCCGGTGCTTTGCTGTACCTGTGTATTTGTATATTAAAATATTTATTAAATTGCGCGAATTAATTACCTTGTTAAATATTATGAATATACTAAAACACGAAATCATGAATAGAATTATTTTCACAAGCATTTTGTTATTCTTTTTTTGCTCGCAACTATTTGCACAAACCGATTCGCTCCAGTTCAATTCGTATCACAAGAACATATATGCCGAGCTTTTTGGAAGCCATTTAATAGGAGGCGTAAATTTCGATATGCGATTAAATAAAGGCCAAATGGATGGCATTGGCTTTAGGGTTGGTGTTGGCGGGATAAATGTTTCGGCTTCAACTCCCGAAATAAATGCAAGCCTAGGGCTCGTAACCTTTCCAATAGAATTCAATTACTTATATGGCAAAAAGCGGAGTTTCTTATTAACCGGTATTGGCATCCTTCCATTGTACGCTGCTATTAGTGGTTCGGGCGAAGTAACCAATAACGAATACATAAACGAAGAGGGTTTTGCCGTTACCGGGGGCTTTTTAACAATCGGATATCGTTTTCAGCCCAAAAATTCAGGAATTATGTTCCAAGCAAACTGGAACCCGATGTTTTTAAGAAATAGCGGCTTCTTTTCATCCTGGTTTGGTTTAGGTCTTGGTTTTGGATTTAAGTAGTCAAAAAAACATTTTACTCATTTTGAGATTTTAAAAACGAAATAAGCAGATTAAGGCTTTCTTTTAGTTTTGCCAAATCATCAAGTTTTAAATTGCTGTCCGATAGGCGTTTAGCCAGCTCTTCGGGAATTTGCGCTGCTTCTTCCTGCAATGCCACTCCTTGCTTACTAAGGTGCACAATTACCTTGCGTTCATCTTTTTCCGACCGCTCCCTTTTAATCAACCCTTGTTGTTCCATTCTTTTTAAAAGTGGCGTAATTGTGTTGGTATTCAAAACAAGTTTTTTGGCAATGTCGTTAACAGGTAGGTGGTTGTTTTCCCACAATACCATCAGTACCAAATACTGCGGATAAGTAATCGACAGTTTGTCGAGCAAGGGTTGGTATTCTCGGGTAATTAAGCGCGATGCAGCGTAAACCGGGAAACACAACTGGTTTTCTAATTTTAACTGTTCGTAGTTCATAATTTTAAAAATAATCGCAGGAATTAATTACAATAATAATAAAAATGCATTAATCGCCTGCGACTAAATTAAAGCATATTATTTTTTGATTTTTTCATGAAAACATAAGTTGCAGTTTATTTAACAGCATTAATAAAATCCTTTTCTAAAGGAGAAACCGAGGGGCCAAAATAGTGGGTAAGTACACCTTTTTCATCAACAATGTATTTGCCAAAGTTCCAATCGGGTGCATGTTCGTTCCACCCATTACTTTTTTTGTCCGACAGCCATTCGAATACAGGCTGTTGTTCCGATTTCTTTAAAACAACACCTTTTTTGGCAACCGGAAAAGTAACACCATAATTGATTTGGCAAAATTGTGCAATCTCGTTGTCGTTGCTTTTTTCCTGTTCGGCAAAATCGTTGGCCGGAAAGGCAATTATTTGCAGCTTATCGCCAAATTGCTCATGCAGCGATTGCAGTTCAGCATATTGTCCGGTGTATCCGCAGTTCGATGCAGTGTTTACCAGTACAACCTTTTTACCTTCGAATGCCAAAAAGTTTAGCGTTTTGCCATTGTTCATATCAGCCTTAAGGTCATAGAACGATTTACTTGGTACGGCTTTTTGGTTGTTCACCAATACGGTACCATTTTTCCCTTTTTTGCCCATTTTACGAATAAGGGGATACATTTTACGTAAAACCCTTTGTTTAAAGGTTTCGGCTTTTACATTACTTGAATTTTTGTTTTCCATATTTTTTAATTTTTAAATATCGTACAAGAATATATCGAACACGATACAAAAATACAGTTTTTAATTTATATCGCAAGCGATATTGTTATTTTTTTGAAAATATATGATAGGTTAAGCTTCGATTTATACTAAATTTTATTAAATGTGTCAGAAGTAATTTTATTAAATCCATATCTGACCGGAATATTCCTAGCGAGTTGCTCCTCAGCAGAGCCCGCTTCTGCTTTTTCCGGTAAAACAAATGTAAAGCTATTTTAGGATTAAAGTAAAAGTGTTAATTTGAAACAGGATTATTTATTATAAAGTGTAAACTATTTCTAGGACGAGTCATAAGATTCTCAGAACAGTTTTTTCGGCTAAGACTAAGGTTTTATTGTCACTAATTATGTTATTATGATAAATATGACAGATTATTTATGTCATTTAAATCCAATAATTATAGCTATGTTTAATTCAATCATAAAATTCATAGAGTTTTTTTAGTTGATTGCATTAAGATTAATATTTTAAAGGAAGTTTTAGTCGTATTTTTTAAATGTTTAGTCAATTAAATATATCAGTTCGTCAAAATATTCCATTTATTTTTTGAACATAAGATTTCATTTTATATTTTGCATGTTTTATTCTAACCTTACAGATAAACCAAATCTAAATAAATGAAATCTATTGTTCTCTCTTTCTGTGTTGCCATATTATTATTTAGTTTTTCATTTCTAAACGCATCCCCCAGTTTTTCAAATGATTTACATTTTATTGAAAAATATGACAACCGTAGTTTTGATGAAATTGTAATAACCGAACCTTTAAATACTTCATTTTCAGATTCCGATCAACTTCAATTCAACGAGGATGAATTACCTGCTACTTCTATCGGAGAAGGCGAAATTAATAATTTGTTTAAAAGTGTTTTTGGGGAAAGCGATGATGATAATATCTTTACTAAAATTAATAAAATAACTACTCCTGAAGAACTTAAAAATGTTTCATTGCCAGCAGGTATTTTTATAAATAAAGATCGTTTCGGCATTAAAATAGCCATTATTAAGGCATATTTTGCTCCTGAATATATTCAAATGGATATGCTTGCTGAAATTACTTGGCCTAATGAAAATGGTGGAATCACAAAATTACGATTAGGTGCTTGGAATGTTCGTTCTTATTATAATGAAGGCTGGAAAAATGAGGTTAAATTTTTACTGCTTGAAGATGCAACGATTCCATTAGGCGAGTATCTTGCCCTATATTTAAATGGATGTGGTTATGACCCTAATGCAGGTAGTATAAATAAAGATAAATTATCAAATGCTACCTATTTTAATATCGACTGCAACGGTATTGAACATGCCAAAGTTCTTTTTAGGGGAAAAATTAAAGTAATAGGGGAAGATTTAAAAATTTACAATGTAACAAAGAATAGCGATGGTACTTTTGATATAACAGATAAAACATTTGAAATTGATTTTAATGTTGAAGGGAGTTTGGGGAATTTGTACTTTGAATTAGCTACTGCACAACCCCATTATTTTACCTATGACAATTCCGATATTATAGTTGGCTTCGAAGGCTTTACAGTCGATGCCGATGTTAATAAAACCAATCCAGATTTATTTAAGTCTAGATCTGAGTCTGGTCAACCCCATATTATTAAACATTTTGAGAACCGCGATATTAATAATGAATGGAAGGGCTTGTACATTACAAACATAAGCCTTTATTTTCCCGATAAGCTAACAAGCGACACTGAACGCTTCATGATTGAATCAAACAATCTTGTTATTGACGAAAAAGGCATCGCATTTGGCTTGGAAATGAAAAGTGGTTTAGGAGATCTCAACTTCCAGAGAAACCTCCCCGTAAAGCTTACTAGTATTGAGTTGCAGGTTAGTGAAAGTGAATTAAACTGTTTTAATATTGGTGGGAGAGTTTCCCCTGCCTTTCTTGAAGAAGGTCATTATTTATCTTTTGGTTATGGTTTGGGAATTAATGATTCAGGTAATGACCAGATTTTTTCTATATTTTATGATGATATAACAGATAAGGGAAAAGATGAGACAACACACACAAGCTTCATACCTGCAAAAATTAATAGTTTTAGCTGTGAAGTTTCTATTCCTGCCAAACCATACAATGAAAATAATTACCCAAAACTTACAATTGGCATGAACTTACAAACCACCGGTAAATTGAAAGGATTGACCTTAAAGGTTCGAGAAGATGATAAAATAGTTTATAACTTGCACAACAATAGCTTTGTGAAAGGTACAGCAATTATTACTATTGTAGATGATCCTGATAATGAAGATCCAAATTTTAATAATTTCCCTATTGCTAGCTCAAATTCAGATGAGTCAGGCAATACTTTCAGCGCTGAAGCAAAGTTTAACCCTAGTAATAATATTGATCTAAAGTTATTTATCGTATTATCTACTAAAGGGAATGATATGAAGATTGGAGGTAGCGGTAGTTTTACTTTCGATTACAGTCCTAAAATAGACAAAAATGGCGATGCCCGATTTATTAACTCACTTACTGTTTCTGAAATTCAAGTAGGCATTAAAAATAGTGTATTTGCATTCAATGGAGGGGTCAGGTTCTACGATCCGATTAAAGATGCCGGTCGTTCGGGTTTTTCAGGCAATGTTGAGTTTGCAATGGCTACAACAGGCGAATTAAAGGATAAAGTTGACGGAAAATATGCCTCGAATGTTATTGCAGCATCGGCCAGTATTGAATTTGGGACGCAAGAAACTGCCAACGGTGTTGTTTTTAATTATTGGGCATTAACAGCTTCGGTAATTGGGTTAAGGATTGATATTGTACCAAGTGCGCTTGTGGCAACAGG
>DAOSWJ010000065.1:0-12586 GCA_035380005.1 Prolixibacteraceae bacterium
CCGTTGCCCTTATTTTATTGCCACGGTTAATGAAATCGCCCATGAAAATTGCTTTACGCACAGGGTGTATGTATGTATTACCGGTTTTGTGATATCCCAGCTTAATGAGCAGTTTAACAAGCATTTCGTAATGTCCGTGTATGTCGCCAATAATATCGTACATAAGCTTAACCTTAATATTTTGCAAAATAAAAAATGTATTTCTTAAATATGTTATCATTTACCCATTATTTATGCTAAAAAAATTAGTAAATTTGGAATTCATTAATAATTGAGCCCACGCAATGGATGATAAGCTAAAAAATAAGCTAAATATATTAGCCGATTCGGCTAAGTACGATGTGTCCTGTTCGTCGAGTGGAAACAGCAGGGCAAACGCTTCAGGTGGTATTGGCAATGCTGTTAACTGTGGTATTTGCCATAGTTTTACCGAAGACGGACGTTGCGTTAGCTTGCTTAAAGTATTAATGACCAATTATTGCATTTACGATTGTGCATATTGCGTTAACCGACGTAGCAACGACAGGCCAAGGGCAACGCTTACACCGCAGGAGTTGGTTGATTTGACCATCGGCTTTTATAGACGCAATTATATCGAAGGTTTATTCCTTAGCTCGGGTGTTATCAAGAATCCCGATTATACTATGGAGCGTTTAATGTTGGTGGCCAAAAAGCTTCGTATCGAAGAGCGGTACAATGGGTACATCCATTTAAAAGCCATTCCAGGGGCCAGTGCCGAGCTGATTCATGCTGCAGGATTATATGCCGACCGCTTGAGTGTGAATATTGAAATACCCACCAACAACGAACTGGTAAGGTTGGCGCCCGAAAAAAACCACCAATCGGCCCTTGAGCCAATGGGGCTCATAAAAACCAATATTCTGCAAAGTAAAGAAGATAGGCATAAATTCAGGAAGGCTCCGGCCTTTGTTCCTGCCGGGCAAAGTACTCAATTAATTGTTGGAGCCAGTCCCGAAACCGATCAGCAAATACTCCGTTTGGCAACCAACCTGTACTCCAATTTACGTTTAAAACGGGTGTATTACTCTGGTTATTTACCGGTTAATGAGTACGATTTGCGCTTGCCTGCATTAAAAGAGCCACCCTTGGTTCGTGAAAACCGATTGTACCAAAGCGACTGGCTCATGCGTTTCTACAAATTTAAAGCACACGAGATTGTTTCCAACGAACATCCATTTCTCGATCTCGATATTGACCCCAAACTCGCTTACGCAATTCGGAATTACCATCTTTTCCCGGTTGACCTTAACCGTGCCGATTACGAAATGATTTTGCGCGTTCCGGGCATAGGCGTTCAATCGGCCCAGCGAATAGTCCAAGCTCGAAGGTTTTCGCGGCTAAATGCATCGCACCTCAAAAAAATTGGCGTGGTAATGAAAAGGGCACAATACTTTATTACCAACAACGAATTACCTCCATCGTTACACAACATGGAACCTGTAAGGCTAAAACAACAAATAATGTTGGCCGATAGGCCTAAACGATCAAAAATAGTTGACACACAGTTAAAACTTTTCACTTAATTTAGAATTATTCCAAAATACTTATCTTTGTGCCCTAAGTTTTGAGAGCATAAAAATGACAGAGAAAGATTATAGCGGTAAAAAAGTAGCATTCTACACTTTGGGATGTAAGCTGAATTTTGCCGAAACAAGCAGTATGGCACGCCAGTTCGAGGAGCTGGGCTTCGAAAGGGTTGAATACACCGACCAAGCCGATGTGTACATTATCAACTCGTGTACAGTTACAGCCGAAAGCGACAAGAAAAGCCGTAACCTTATTCGTTCGGCCATGAAACGAAACCCCGACGCACTTATGATGGTTACCGGTTGTTACGCTCAGTTGAAAAGTGACGAAATTGCGCGCTTCGAAGAGGTTGATTATGTTTTAGGTTCGGGCGAGAAGAATAACATAACAGCTTACATTAACGATTTACAAAAAAACCATCAAGCAATCATTCGGGTTACCGATCATCGCAAAATAAAAAACTTCTTCTCGGCATATTCGTATGGCGACCGAACACGCACCTTTTTGAAAGTGCAGGATGGATGCAACTATTTCTGTACGTTCTGTACCATACCAATGGCGCGTGGCATGAGCCGCAACGACTCAATAGCCAACACCATTGCCGAAGCTCGCCAAATAGCTGCAAAAGGCATAAAGGAAATCATTCTAACTGGGGTAAATATTGGAGATTTTGGCCGATCGACAGGCGAAACCTTTTTCGATTTAGTGAAAGCCCTCGACCAAGTGGAAGGCATTGAACGGATACGCATTTCGTCGGTTGAACCTAATTTGTTGACCAACGAAATAATTGAATTTGTAGCTGAATCGAAGCGAATTGTACCACACTTTCATTTGCCTTTGCAAGCTGGCTCCGATGAGGTTTTAAAGCTAATGAAAAGAAAATATACAACTGAACTGTTTGCTTCGAGGGTCGAAAAAATCAAGTCGCTTATGCCCGATGCTTTTATTGGTGTTGATGTTATTGCCGGAACAAATGGCGAAACCGACGAGCTTTTTGCCCAATCGTATCAGTTTATTGCTAATCTCGATGTGTCGCAGTTGCACGTTTTTCCTTATTCCGAAAGGCCTGGAACTTTTGCGCTAAAAATACCGGGTAAAGTGCCTGTTGTAGTGCGTAAAGAGCGTGTTCAGCGTTACATCGAATTGTCGGAACGTAAACACAACATGTTTTACCATAGTCAATTGGGAACTACCCGCGCTGTTTTATTCGAGCACCAAAGCAAAAACAACCGTATGTTTGGCTGGACCGATAATTATGTTCGTGTTGAAGTGCCTTATAACGAAGAATTAGTGAATTGTGTTCGTACTTTCAAATTGGAAACAATTAATAATGAGGGTCATGTTGAAGGAAAAATAATAAATTGAAGCCCGATGCCTGCTTTTAAACATGCTTGTTGGTATTTTAAAAGTTAATTGATATATTGCAGCCTGTTGAAAAAAAAATAGCATGGATAAGCAGAAATTTGAAATGGAATATGTAGTAAATTGCTCGCCAAAAATGCTTTATAACCGATTGAGTTCAGCATCGGGCTTGGCCGAGTGGTTTGCCGATGATGTTTCGGTTAACGGCAAAAAATTTACTTTCACTTGGGACGGAGCAAGTCAGGAAGCCGAATTGGTCTTCAAAAAAGAAAACTTGCTTGTTCGCTTTGAATGGATCGAAGATCGTTCGTATTTCGAGTTTCGAATTACCCGCGATGAACTTACCAACGATGTTTCGTTAATTATTACCGATTTTGCAGAGCCCGACGAAATTGAAGAAACTAAGTCGGTTTGGGATATACAAGTAGCGACTCTAAAAAAGGTATTGGGTTCATAGTTGACAATAAACGATATCAAAATACGTTAAATCATCAGAAAAACGACAATGCCCATTGTTCGTTTTTTTTGTTTAATCAAAGCAATAATCGAGATATTTTATGCTTTAATGTTTAGTTTTGTACCAACAATTCATCTTTAAATAAAATGAAGAAATTAAACAGCTATATCATTAAAAGTTATGTAGGCCCTTTTGTGTTTACTTTCTTCATTTGTGTGTTCATTTTATTGATGCAGTTTTTGTGGAAATACCTCGATGAGCTGGTGGGTAAGGGCCTCGAGAATATGATCATTATCGAGCTGATGTCGTATGCATCGATGAGCCTTGTGCCAATGGCACTGCCTTTAGCTGTGTTGCTTGCATCAATAATGGCTTTCGGGAACCTTGGCGAAAGGCTCGAATTGCTTGCCATTAAATCGAGTGGTGTTTCGTTGTTGCGGATAATGAAACCGCTTATTTATTTGAACATAGTAGTTACAATTATGGCATTTGTGCTGGCCGATTATGTAATACCGGTAACCAACGCAAAATTTGCAGCCTTGCTTTGGAGTGTACGCGAACAACGCCCCGAAATGATTATTAAAGAAGGGGTGTTTTCGAACGAAATAGATGGCTACAGCATTAAGGTTAGCGGGCGCGATCCAAAAACAAAAGCTTTGCTTAATATTATGATTTACGATCATACCGAACGCAAAGGAAATGTAAACGTTACACTGGCCGACTCGGGCTACCTTAATATGTCGGACGACAAACAATTTATGATACTTAAGTTGTACAATGGCGAAAGTTATACCGATGAAAAAGTGGGCGACAGAAAGGGCAAGGAAACCAATCCGTTCCGACGCGAAAAGTTCAGCCATCAGGAACTGGTAATCAGTGTGAAGGATTTTGAGCTTAAACGCCTCGACGAAAAATATTTCAAGGATAACTATAAAATGTTGGCCAACAAGCAGCTTTCTTATGTTGCCGATTCGTTATCTAAAGTCAGGCACGAAAAAGAGAAAGCAATGGCAATTGGAATGAAATACAATAACTTGCTTGAAGCCCAAATTACCAATGTATATTTTGGCGATAGCATTAATACCGACTCGGTTGCAGCTACAAATTATAGCTTGGTTATCGACTCGTTGATGGCAGGCATAACAGAACCAAACAGAAAGTCTATTCTGAATTCGGCCTTACAAATTGCCCAACAAAACCAGCGCACAATTTTGCAATATCAGCCCGATTTGTACCATCGTATGATTTGGATTAACAAACACTTAATAGAATGGCATAAGAAATACACATTTGCTGTAGCCTGCATTTTGTTCTTCTTTATAGGTGCACCGCTTGGGGCCATTATTCGTAAGGGCGGTTTTGGAATGCCCGTAGTTGTTTCAATATTGCTGTTTATTTCGTATTACCTGTTTTCAATGATTGGTGAAAAAGTTTCGCGCGAGGGTGTTTGGGAAATCGATGTTGTAATGTGGGTGCCAACTTTTTTCTATTTGGCACTGGGGATTTTGCTTACCCACCAGGCAGTAACCGACTCGTTATTGCTGAACAAAGAAACCTACAACCGAATTTTGTCGTCGATAAATATTTTTAAAAGGATAAAGTATTTTAACAGGAAATAGTGTAACAATGAAGATCCTTTTTTTGGCAAACAAACCGCCCTATCCACCCGTTGATGGGGGAACCATTGCTACTTTCGGAATAATGGAAGCATTGGCCGATTTGGGGCACCAAATTACAGTGTTGGTAATGAATACCAAAAAACACCATGTTACACCATACCAAATTCCTGAACATATTGCAGCAAAAATTACTTTTCATTTGGTTGAAGTGCCAGCCGATATAAAGCCCATTCCTGCACTCAAGAATTTATTCTTTTCGAAACTGCCATACAATGCCCAGCGGTTTATCAGTAAACCTTATGCGAAAAAATTAAATGCATTGCTCAGAGCCCAACAATTCGATGTGATTCAGCTCGAAGGACTGTATTTGTGCCCCTATATCGAACTAATAAAGCGCTGCAGTAAAGCAATTATAGCCTATCGAAGTCACAATGTTGAATATGAAATTTGGGAGCGTTTAATGGCAAATTCAAAAGGCTTACGGCATGTTTACCTGAAAGTTTTACATAAGCGTTTAAAGGCTTTCGAGCTGGCTGCCATCAATAAATACGATTTATTGTTGCCAATTACTTTGCGCGACGGGCAAGTGCTGAGCAACTTAGGAAACACTAAGCCTGTACATGTTTTGCCTGCCGGTATATCGCGTATCGTACAGCAAAGCAATGAACCAATTAATACAAACGATCTTTTTTTTATAGGTGCTCTCGATTGGATGCCCAATCAAGAGGGGCTGCTATGGTTTTTAGATAAATGTTGGCCCGAAATTAACCGAAGGTTCGCAAAAACAACACTAACCATTGCCGGACGTAGCGCACCCAAGTGGCTCGAAGATAAGTTTAGCTTGCCAAATGTTTTTTATAAGGGCGAAGTGCCCGATGCTTATGAGTTTATGCATAAACACGGTGTAATGATTGTTCCTTTGTTTTCGGGAAGCGGTATGAGAGTTAAAATAATTGAAGCGCTGGCCAACCGAAAGCCGGTGGTTTCAACCAGTGTTGGATGTGAGGGAATTTCACTTGTGAATGGAAAGCACATTCTGATTGGCGATACCTCTAACCAATTCATCAACGCTTTGGAGCAAATATTTATGCAGCCCGATTTGGCTGTCGATATTGCCAACAATTCGATTAACTTTGTAAGCGATAATTTTTCGAACAAGAAACTTGCCGAATCGTTGGCCGATTTTTACGTTAAATACAAGTGATGACCCTACTCTTTTGGATATTTTTTGCACTTTTCTTTTATGCATATTTCGGATATGCTCTTATTCTTTATATAATTACACGATTTATTCCGCATAAAACAAAGCCGCAATTGCCAATTGATACCAACGAATATCCACAGGTAACACTTTTCGTAACTGCTTACAACGAACTTGATATCTTACAGAAAAAGATTGATAATTGCCATGCGCTCGATTACCCCGAAGATAAGCTCCAAATTGTTTTTGTAACCGATGGTTCCAACGATGGATCCGATGTTTTTTTGTCCAAAATTCCGGGTATTATTGTTCATCACAGTAAACAGCGAAAAGGGAAAATAAATGCCATGAACAGGGGTATGGCAATGGTTACTACCGATATAGTTGTTTTTACCGATGCTAATACCGAGCTGAATACACAGGCCATAAAAGAAATTGCAGCTTGTTTCTCAAACCCTAAGGTGGGTTGTGTGGCAGGTCGGAAACGAGTGGTGTCGGATACTCGATCGGGTGCGGCGGCAGCTGGCGAAGGCTTGTATTGGCGCTTCGAATCGTGGCTCAAAAAACTCGATGCCCGTTTTTTTGCTCCTGTAGGTGCTGTGGGCGAACTGTTTTCGGTGCGCACCGCTTTGTTTGAACCTGTTCCCGACAATACTATACTCGACGACATGGTAATTTCATTTAATATTATACAAAAAGGTTACCTTTTAACTTATGAACCTAAAGCAATAGCTTCCGAAACTGCATCGTTCAATATGGCCGAAGAACTAAAGCGAAAAGTACGTATTGCTGCCGGTGGCTGGCAAACATTGTTCCGATCGAAAAAAATTCTTAATCCTTTTAAATACCCACGTTTGGCTTTTCAGTTTTTTTCGCATAAAGTATCGCGTTGGACTTTTGCCCCTTGGTGTTTTTTCCTATTGTTACCAGTTAATGTTGTAATTGTACTTCAAAATAGTTCAGCTGCTTTTTGGTGGCTTGTTTTGGCGTTTCAGGTGTTATTTTATACTTTGGCTTTTTTTGGAAAAACTGGCGAAACGAGTAAACGCAGAGTTAAATTAACCTTTCTTCCATTTTACTTCGTTGCCATAAATTGGGCAACCATACTCGGACAAGTTCGGTATTTAAAGGGTAGCCAACCCGCAGCTTGGGATAAAGCAAAAAGATTGCAATAATGGCGCGAGTTTTTATTATTTTTGCAGCCTTAAAAATCAGATAACTGCATACAATGGGTGAAATTAAATTGAATACCATCGACGAAGCTGTTGAAGCAATCAGAAATGGTGAAATTATTATTGTAGTTGACGACGAAAACCGCGAAAATGAAGGCGATTTTGTAGCTTCAGCCGAAAAGGTAACCCCCGAAATGATCAATTTTATGACCAAAGTTGGGCGTGGTTTAATTTGTGTAGCCATTACCGAGCAACGTTGTAGTGAGCTCGAGTTGGAAATGATGGTTGGCAAAAACACTTCGCTGCACGAAACGGCCTTTACGGTTTCGGTCGATGCAATTGGTCGCGGTACTACAACCGGCATTTCTGCCTTCGACAGGTACACAACCGTAAAAATGTTGGCCGATAAATCAACCAAACCCGAAGAACTGGCACGCCCGGGGCATATTTTTCCTTTAAAAGCAAAAAACAAAGGGGTTTTACGCAGGGCAGGGCATACCGAGGCTGCTGTCGATTTAGCCCGTTTGGCCGGATTGCAACAAGCAGGTATTTTGGTTGAGGTAATGAACGACGATGGCACAATGGCGCGTTTGCCCGAGTTGATGCTTATTGCCGAAAAATACAACATGAAGATTGTGTCGATAGCCGATTTAATTGCTCACCTTATTGAAAAGGAAAGTTTGATCAAGCGTGGCGAAGAAGCACATTTGCCAACTGCATACGGTAATTTCAAAATAATTCCGTTTTTACAACGCAGTAACGGAAAAGAACATGTTGCCCTTATGAAAGGAAGCTGGGAACCCGATGAGGCAATTTTGGTTCGCATGCATTCATCGTGCATTACCGGCGATATTTTTGGTTCAATGCGGTGCGAGTGTGGCGACCAGTTGCACAAATCGATGGAATTGATCGAAAAAGAAGGCAAAGGTGTAATTGTTTACCTCGATCAGGAAGGTAGGGGTATTGGTTTGCTCAATAAAATAAAAGCATACAAGTTACAGGAAGAAGGTCTTGATACCGTTGATGCCAATGTTCACCTTGGTTTTGCCCCCGATGAACGCGATTACGGTGTTGGTGCGCAGATTTTGCGCGAGTTGGGCGTTAAAAAAATGAGGCTGCTAAGCAATAATCCTGTTAAAAGGGTAGGCCTCGAAGGTTATGGCTTAAAGGTTGTCGAAAACATTGCAATAGAGGTAGAACCCAACGAGTACAACCAGTTTTACATGAAAACTAAACGCGATCGCATGGGGCACACCCTTCAAAAGTTTAATTACAAC
The DNA here is from genome assembly GCA_035380005.1 of Prolixibacteraceae bacterium. Classification (GTDB taxonomy): domain Bacteria; phylum Bacteroidota; class Bacteroidia; order Bacteroidales; family Prolixibacteraceae; genus Roseimarinus. The sequence goes on from DAOSWJ010000065.1 coordinate 8,637, forward strand.
AAAGATTAGACAAAGCAATTTGTCGATATTATAATATTTTGTTTGTGTAAGTTTTACAAACAAAAAATGGGGCTTCTTGATTATTTCGAGAAGCCCCATTTATTTATGCGAAAATATTTCGATACTATTTGTTACGCAAAGCTTTGCCCTTGGTCTCTTGAATAAAGTCGCGATGTGCTTTTACCACGTTAATAAGGTGTAGTAATAAGTTCTTGGTTTCACCAATAATCTTGAAATATAACATTGAATTACGGGTCGAAACTTCGTTGTTTTTGATGCGTTTGATCTGCGCTTTCTCAATTACTTTTAACTTATCGAGCAACTTATCCCTGTTTTCGATCAGTTCGTCGAGGTCTTCGAATTTCTTCTCCTTTAAAATGTGGAGCGTATAGTTGAAGAACTCGTTCAATTCGATGCCAAATTCGTTAAATTCGTTAATCTGTTCTTTAGTAAACGATTTGTGCCTGTTTTCGAAATGGGTGTAAACCGGGCGAACAATAAAATTGAGCGAGTGGGCCATCTCCCTTAAATAGTCGATAACCTGAACGTAGAAATGGCCGGTGTCAACCGAATCTTGTTGCAACTTATTGATGTGTTTGTAAACATTATCTTTAAGCTTTTTTGCTTTGTCGTTAAATTCTTTTACCTCTTCCATTGCCTTTTTCATTTGTTGGCGATCGTCGGTAAAGAAGCCTTCAAAGCATAGGAAATAAGCTTTCGATGTAGCAATTACAGCTTTAACGGTGTTGCGGTTCGATTTTTCAATAACCTTACTTGTGTTTATGTTCTGTTCTATAATCTCGTCTTCGTCAACTTGGGCTAGTTGTTTATTGCGTTTTTTGAAACGAATTTGAGTGCGGACTACAACAATTGTGACAATAACAATCATAGCAAAAATGGCATAAAAACCTCCCCAAATTAAAATGCGGGCTACAATAAACGATGCCACAAAAGCGATTAAAGCGGTCATAAACCATCCGCCAATAACAGCAAATACACCCGATATACGATAAACTGCCGATTCGCGCCCCCATGCCTTATCGGCGAGCGAAGTACCCATGGCAACCATAAAGGTTACGTAAGTTGTCGAAAGCGGCAATTTAAACGAAGTACCAATCGATATTAAAATACTGGCCACAATAAGGTTCGATGCCGCCCTGAGCATATCGAACGCAGGTCTGTCGGCTACAGGTATCGCCTGGTTTACAGGTGCCGGAGCAAATTGTCGTTCAACAAAACGGTTAACGCTATTAGGCAGGTATTTTTCCGAAAACTGGCTAAATTGAACACTTATCCTTACCAACATTCGCGATATTGCCGATGATCCAAATCGTTCAACACCTTCGGTTTGACGCGATAAATCGACCGATGTTTGAATAACATTACGCGCTTTACGCGATGTAATTAAGGTAATGACCATTATTGCACCGGCAATAAGCAACATATATGTTGGTGTTTTAACCTTTCCGGCCAGTCCTTCCATGGTAAACAAATCGGGGGCAATTTCGGCTGCACTCCACATTTTAAACGATTCGAAACCCGCAAGAGGTACACCAATAAAGTTAACAAGGTCGTTACCGGCAAAGGCCATTGCTAAAGCAAAAGTGCCAACTAGAACTACAATTTTTAAAATATCGATTTTAAAGAGCCAACGTAACAATTGCAGAAAAAGCGCCCAACCAACAAAGCTTGCGGCCATAATTCCTGCCAAGTGGCTCTTCATATATGCCGACATGTCTTCGGTAATGAAAGAAGCACCTTTGGCTCCTTTAATAATCATGAAGTAAGTGATTACCGCAAAAGCTAAACCACCGTAAATTGATCCAATGTATTTAAAGGTTTTTTCATACCTGAATGAAAAAATTAATCGTGTAAGCCATTGGATAAGTGCGCCTATTGTAAAGGCAATGAAAACCGAAATGAGAATACCCGAAATAATTGCAAGGGCTTTTTCTGAGTTAATAAAATTGCCTAAGTTAAGTCCTGCAGCTTCCGATGTTCCCAGTTTTACCATTGCAACTGCCACAGCCGACCCTAACAACTCGAAAACAATCGAAACCGTTGTCGATGTAGGCATTCGCAAACTGTTGAAAGTGTCGAGCAAGATAACATCGGTTATCATTACGGCAAGAAAAATGACGATGATCTCGGAGAAAACAAACATCTGAGGGTTGAAAATCCCGCTTCGGGCAACCTCCATCATGCCACTCGAAAAGGTTGCGCCAAAAAGGACACCAAGGCTGGCAACACCAAATATTAACCATTTTGGAGCAGCTTTGGCTCCAATTGCCGAACTTAAAAAGTTAACAGCATCGTTTGCAACACCTACAACCAAATCGGATATGGCCAAAGCAAACATAACGACTACCAGAATAATATAAATCTCACTCATCAGATAAATATCTTTAATTTATTGTGTAATTGATTGATATCTTTTCTCAAAAATTAATGCTGCGAAAATACGAGCAATATTTCCTTTTAACATTTAGGCTCCTTTAATAAAATGTTAATTAAAGGTAAACTTATCAGATTGCTGATTTTGAATGATTTTTCTATTAATTTTGCACCATATTTTAAAAAGATAAGTAATGAAGAGTTTGCGCCCACAACTTTTTGCAATGTGGTTGGCTTTGTCGGTTGCAAGTATAGTAACAATAGTGGTTTTTGTTTTGTCAATAATATCGAGTAATTCAATTTGGCATTACTTGGTAATATTCTTTACAACTTTACTGGTAACCTTTTTTGTGTCGATATTCTTTTTTAGTACGGTTATCGAAAACCGTTTAAAGCCAATATTTAAAATTATACGCGATGTGCCTGTTAAAGAAAAGAAAAAGGCGCGAGAGTTAAGCGGAAGCCCTATTAATTTTGATGTTAATGCCGAAGTGTCGAAATGGGCAAACACCAAACAGGAAGAAATAAAACGCTTAAAAGATCTGGAACGTTACCGTAAAGAGTTTGTTGGTAATGTTTCGCACGAGCTTAAAACGCCTATTTTCAATATACAAGGTTATATTTTGACCCTCATAGAGGGAGGTATCGACGATCCGCGCATTAATCTTCTTTACCTCAAACGTACCGTGAAAAGTATCGATCGCATGATTTCGATTGTTGAAGATCTGGAGTCGATTACAAAGCTCGAATCGGGTGAGTTGACACTGAAGATGGAACATTTCAATATGATTAAATTGGTTGAAGATGTTTTTGAAATTGAGCACATGATAGCCCTTGAAAGGAAGATAAAGCTCAGGTTTTCAACAAAAATTGATAAGCCGATTATGGTTTATGCCGATAAGAAACGCATGATGGAAGTGATGAGCAACTTAGTGGTAAATGCAATCAAATACGGAAAAAAAGGTGGTGCGGTCGATGTGGGCTTCTTCGATATGAACGACCAGTTGATGGTTGAAGTGAAAGATAATGGAATCGGCATTGATAAAGAGCATCTTCCGCGCATCTTTGAGCGCTTTTACAGGGCTGATAAACATCGTTCGCGTGAAGAAGGGGGCACCGGTTTGGGCTTGGCAATTGTTAAGCACATTATTGAGGCACACGAGCAAACAATTAATGTTAAAAGTCAAATTGATGTTGGCACAACGTTTAATTTTACGGTGCAAAAAGGAAAAAATTAATTTTTTCTTCCATTTAGTTTAATGAATAATTAACTTTTTTGCCAATAAGTAGTTATATTTTAACCGACGTTTAAAATCTCAAATAATATGAGTGAAGAAAAAAGAATATTGCTGGTTGACGACGAGGTTGACATACTGGAATTTATAAGTTACAATCTCGAAAAAGAGGGCTACAAAGTGTACACGGCACAAAATGGTAAGGATGCCATTAAAATTGCCGACAAAAAAGTGCCCGACCTGATTGTGCTCGATGTAATGATGCCCGAGATGGACGGCATTGTTACTTGCGAAGAACTTCGGAAAAATCCGAAACTAAGG
>DAOSWJ010000066.1:0-12317 GCA_035380005.1 Prolixibacteraceae bacterium
TTATTGGACATCGATAAATTGACAGAATATGAAATCATTGCTACATCATCTGTTTGTTTTCACTGTCAACAAGCCGTTGTGAAATTCTTAAAAGCTTTTTTAATTGCCAATGGCGTTGAAGTTAAAAAGACACATAGCATTGAGTATTTACTATCTGAGTGCACTGATTTCGACAAAGACTTTTTAGATATCGATCCAAAAGAACTGAGTGATTTTGGTGTAGATGTTAGATATCCAGGTGATATGTATGTTCCCGACCAAGACGAGACCGTAGAATATAAAAATCTAGCGTTTGAGATCAAGGATATTGTTGAAAGCAAGATCGAAAAAATTATTAAATCATAATAATTACTGGTTGCATCACTATAGTTTACTCTATTGCGGTTAACGTGATGCTTGTCGCCTCGGATTCCTGTAATTATCTAGTTCGTAACCGGAAAGAAAATCACTATCAATGCGCATCAATAACAAACAAATTTTCGTTAAGTTCAGCAAAAAAATGACATCATGATTTTGATTGTAAGCCTACTTATTTTAATCACATTAATCGCCTATTCCTTTTTGGGATTTAGGGCAGCATTTAAAACGCCAACATCGAAACTTATAATTTCTTATGGCATTTTATTGGCTGTTTTTGTAGCAGGCATTTTGCTTATATGGCAACGGCAAACAAGCGATTACGGAAATGTTTCGCTGTGGCTTAATCTGCTTATTGGAATGCTTACTGCCATTTTTCTGCTATTGCTGTTTTCGGTTTTCTTTTTTGGTATCGAAGATATTGCCAGGTTGTTTGTGTGGATTTTTGTTTCGCTACTTAAGCCAAAAAACCGTGCTTTTCCAAAGCGGAATAAAAACGTAGCTCGTACTTTACTTTTTATTGGGGCGATAACACTTGTTTTAGTGCTTTACGGCGTATTGTTTGGCTTTTCGCATTACAAAGTACACCGTGTTGTGGTTGAGCATGAAGATATCCCCGCATCGTTCGATGGTTTTACCGTGGCTCAGCTATCGGATATGCACTTGGGAACTTTCGGGAGTATTATGCAGGTTGAAAAGGGCTTGGAGATGTTGCAAAAAGAGCACCCCGATTTGCTGTTATTTACTGGCGATTTGGTAAACAATCGCTCGTCGGAAGCCATTCCATACATTGAATTATTAAAAGCAATTGAAGCTCCTTACGGAAAATTTGCTGTTTTGGGCAACCACGACTATGCGCATTATGCAAGGCAATTAACTCAAATTGACCAAGAAGCTGATGAATTAAAACTACGGGATATTTTAAATTCGATAGGTTTTACGATTCTCGAAAACCAGAACACAGCTATTCTGCGCGGAAACGATTCGATTGTAATTGCCGGGGTCGAGAATTGGGGCATTGCTCCTTTTCCTCAGTACGGCGACTTATCGAAAGCACTTGCCGGAGTTAGCGATTCCAATTTTGTGATCCTACTTTCGCACGATCCATCGCATTGGACCGAACAGGTGCTCGGTTTTTATGCTCCCGTTAATCTTACCTTGAGTGGCCATACCCACGGCATGCAACTTGGTATCGAAACTAAACTATTTAAGTGGAGCCCTGTAAAATATCGTTACCGTAACTGGAGCGGGATGCACGAACAAGACGGCAAGTTGCTGTATGTAAACCGTGGTTTTGGTGGAATTGGATTTCCGGGGCGTATAGGTATAAGACCTGAAATCACCATTTTTGAATTGAGTAGTAAATAAACTGAATAACATTAAAGCTCCTTTCGTTTTTTACTTATTTTTACTGCTTATTTTTTATAAAACAACAATGTACATTAGGCTTTTGCAAATTGAAATAATTGGACCGCAAGGTGACAAGCTGATCTGGATTTTTATCGTTATGATCATAATGGCTGTTGTTGCTTATTTGTTTATGATCAAACAAAAATTTTCAATACAAAAATATAGAAAAAGAGTAACTGTAAGGGTCGAGAAAAACAAAGCTTATCATCCCGATACAGTCCATATAATTATTGAAAATAAAAGTGCAAAAGCTATCGATATTGAAAATCCGGTTATAAGGTTCAAGCATGGTCGTAAAACTAAAGCTTTTAAGATCAAAGCTGTAAATACACGAAATATTTATCCCTTGTTCCTCGAGAATGGTAAAACCCATCATCTGCCGGTTGCTCTCGAACCCTTTTATAGCTTCGATAATAGTTTAAAAAAATTTAGTCAATTACGTATTGAGTTTATTTACAATAAAACGCAAAACCAAAAAAGCAGCTATATTGTTCTAAAACCCACACTTTTTAAAAAGGCGCGTAAATGAAATGGAACTTTGGGCATATCGACTTTTCAACTTACGGGCATTTTGATGCCAAACCGTTGGGTGCATATTGCGAAAACATGTTAACTACGTTAAGGGTATGGGCTCCAACAGCTCAGCGGGTAATCCTAAGGGTTTACAGGCAAAGTTGGGGCGACAACCATGTGCACCTCGAAGATTTGATCAAAAACAATGGTGTTTGGATAGCCGAACTGCCAGGTAAGTGGCATGGTGTTTACTACACAATTCAATGCTTGATTGACAATAATTGGATGGACGAGATACCCGATCCGTATGCTTTTGCAGTTGGCCTTAATGGTAAACGTGCCATGTTTTGCGATTTTTCGCGTACAAACCCCGATGGCTGGGAAACAGATCAAAATATTTTGCCCAAATATTATACCGACATGGTTTTGTACGAGTTGCATGTTCGTGATTTCAGCATCGATCCCTTTTCGGGAATTGAAAATAAGGGTAAATATTTGGCTTTTACCGAGGAGGGGACCCGTTCGCCCGAAGGTGTTAAAACAGGGCTCGACCACTTGATTGAGCTGGGAATAAGTCATGTGCACTTGTTACCTGTTAGCGATTTTTTCACAGTTGACGAGTCGCGCCCCGAAAATAACGAATACAACTGGGGCTACGACCCTCTAAATTATAATTCGCCCGAAGGTTCGTATTCGAGCAATGCAGCCGATGGTACTGTGCGTATTGCCGAGTTTAAACAATTGATTCGCAAACTTCACCAAAAAGGCATTGGTGTGATTATGGATGTGGTTTACAATCATACTGGCCTAACCAATCACTCATCTTTCAACCAAACTGTTCCGGGGTACTTTTACCGTCAACGATCAGATGGCACTTTTAGCGATGCCAGTGGTTGTGGTAACGAAATTGCTTCGGAACGCAGCATGGTGCGCAAATATATTATCGATTCAGTAAAGTTTTGGGCTCAGGAATATCATATCGATGGCTTTCGGTTCGACTTAATGGGAATAATTGATATTGATACCATGAATGCTTTACGTGCTGAGCTAGATAAAATTGATGAGCGAATTGTGTTGTATGGCGAAGGATGGGCTGCTGCACAAAGCCCCATGCCCGAAAATGCAAGAGCACTTAAAACCAACGTGCAAAGGCTAACAAGAATTGCTGTTTTTAACGACGATTTTAGGGACGCCATGAAAGGCCATTGGGGAAATGCTGCCAGTATTGGTTTTGCCAGTGGGCAAACAATTAACGAAGAATCGGTTAAGTTTGCAGTTGTGGCTGCAACCGAGCATCCACAAATCAATTATGGCTATATCGAAGGGCACAGTTGGGCATGGGCTGCATCGCCACAGCAAAGTGTAAATTACATATCGTGCCACGATAATTATACGCTTTACGATAAACTTAAACTTTCGCGCAGCGATGCCAAATTGCAGGAACTTGCCCGTATGGCCTGTCTTGCCGGTGCTGTGTTGCTTACTTCGCAAGGAATACCTTTTTTACATGCAGGAGTTGAGATGTTGCGAACTAAAAAAGGGCATGGCAATACCTACAAATCGGGCGACGATTACAACATGATCGACTGGAGTCGCAAAGCCTTGTTCTCGTATGTGCATACTTACTTCAAAAAATTAATCGATATAAGAAAAAAACATCCGGCTTTTAGGATGCACCACACCGAATTAATTCAGCAACACCTTAGCTTCTCAAGCAAATACATACCGGGGGTTGTTTCCTACAAAATTGGCGAGTATGCCAATGGTGATTCTTGGAAAAACATTCAAATCATTTTCAATAATAATGCTTCACCTGTTGTGTTCCCAGTAAAAAAACGAAATTGGAAAATCATTGTAAATGGCCTTGCTATCGACGAAAATGGTTTAAGCCAATACGAAACCCATTCGGTTTTTGTTCCTCCGGTTTCGATGGTTATGTTGGTTGCCGATTAGGGGATAACCTGCTTGTTACTGTCAATGTTTGTTATCGGGTTGTTAAAAAATCTTTTCATATATTTATACGAAGTTTTGTTGTTTATTTTTAACACCTGTAAAAACACAATATTCAACTTATAAATAATAGACCATGAACAAAAGCATAGTTTTTATGGCACTTGCCATTGTTTTAAATACTAGTCTTTTTGCACAAACAGCAACTGTTTGGCGCAATGGAACCGATGGTGTATATCCCGAAACGGGCTTGTTAAAATCGTGGCCCGAAGGTGGCCCTGAAGTTTTGTGGGTATTCGAGGGCTTGGGCGAGGGGCATTCGTCGCCGGCGTTTGCACTTAACCATATTTTTGTTTCAACAATGATAGGGCAAGAAGGTTATATTTTTGTGCTCGATTTGGAAGGAAAGGAAGTGAAACGTTACCCTTATGGAACAGAATTTTACGAAAGCTACAATGGGGCACGTTCTACTCCGGTAATTGTTGGCGACTGGCTTTATATTTACAGCGGGCAGGGGGTAATATATGCTTTTGAAGCATTAACAGGTAAGTTACGTTGGAAGAAAGATATGCTTGCTAATACCGATGGGAAAAATATCCAGTGGGGTGTAACCGAAACGGTTGTAGTTGATGCCGGCTTATTGTACCTTTCGCCCGGTGGAAAAGAACAAAATATTGTTGCACTCGACAGTAAAACAGGCGAACCCGTATGGACCTCGGCAGCCAAAGGCGAGCTTTCGGCATATTGCACACCCCGGTTAATCGAGTTTGAATATCGTAAATTGCTGGTTACCATGATGGCCAGCCACATTGTTGGTGTCGATGCTGAAACCGGCGAGTTTTTATGGAGCCATTATCAACCCAACCAATGGAGTGTACATGCTAACACTCCTGTTTTTAGTAACGGAATGCTTTATTGTACCAGCGGTTATGGCCAGGGTACTGTTGCTTTACAGCTGAACGAGGACGGCAGCAGTGCAACACAAAAATGGTTCAACTCATCGCTCGATAATAGAATGGGAGGAACAGTTCTAATTGATGGTTACTTGTATGGCTCGGGCGATAAAAGCCGTGGTTGGTATTGTGTCGATGCTCAAAGTGGTGAGCAAAAATGGAGTTCGAAAACACCCGGAAACGGTGTCGTAATTGCTGCCGACGGTATGTTGTTTATTTACAGCGATCGTGGAGAGCTGGTTTTAGCCAGTGCCAGTCCTGATGCTTTTGAAATTAAAGGACAAGCAAAAGTAACACATGGTACTGCTCAGCATTGGGCACACCCTGTAATCAATAATGGGATCTTATACCTTCGACATGGCGATGCGTTGGTTGCTTATAAAATCAAATAATCATATAACTGCTTTTCAATGAGAATTTTATCTTTGTTTGTTTTTGTGATGCCATTGATGCTTACTGCTCAGGTAATTCAATGGAGAGGTCCACATCGCGACGGTATTTTCCCCGAAAGTGGTCTTTTACAGCAATGGCCCGAAGAAGGCCCCGAGTTGCTTCATACAATCGATGGTATTGGCTTGGGATGGTCAAGTCCTGTAATTTACAACAATAAATTATACATTACCGGAATGGTTGATTCGCTCGATTGCCTTTCGTGTATTAATAGTGAGGGTAATATTGAATGGCAAATCACACTCGGCCGTGCATGGAATCAAACTTTTCCCGACACCCGTTCAACACCTACCATTCGCGACGGAAAAATATACGTAAGTACAGGAATGGGAAGCGTGGTGTGTATAAATGCTTCAAATGGCCAAAAAGTTTGGGCAAATGATGCTTTTGCCGAGAACGAAGGTTCGGTGGGCACATGGGGGGTGGCCGAATCGATTTTATTGGTCGACGACAAAGCGATTTTCACCACGGCAGGTTCCAAAACAACTATGGTAGCCCTCGATGCCGAAACCGGAAAACAAATTTGGCAAACAAAATCGCTTAACGATGTTTTGGCTTATGTGTCGCCAATTTTAATAGAACAAAACGGCAAAAAACAAATAGTTAACCTAACAGCCAAATACCTTTTTGGTGTTAATCCCGATAATGGCGAAATGGAATGGCACTACAACTTTTTCGAGATCGACGATTCGGAATGGGACAATGCAGGTGGCGTAATCAATTGCACTTCGCCCATTTATCACGATGGTTTTCTCTATGTTTCGAGCGGTTATAACCATACCGGTGCAAAATTCAAGATGAATGACGATTTGTCGGGAGTTGAATTTTTGTGGAAAGATAAAATGCTCGATAATCATCACGGTGGTGTTGTTTTAATTGATGGCGTAATTTATGGATCAAATTGGGAGAACAACAGCCGTGGCAATTGGTGTGCAATTAGTTTCGATACCGGCCAATTGCTATACGAAGAACGTTTTCGGAACAAAGGGAGCATAGTGGCTGCCGATGGTTTGTTGTACATTTATACCGAGCAACCCGGCTTTGTTGGTTTGGTAAAACCCAATCCCGATAAGTTTGAACTGATAAGTAGTTTCAGGGTTTCGGGCGGTACTGGTCCTCATTGGGCACATCCGGCCATTTATGAAGGGAAAATGTACATTCGCCATGGCGAAAAACTTTTTGTGTATAACATTAAAGCTTAATAAATAGATTGGGGGTATGAAACGGAACAATAAGCTTTTTAAAGCCATTCCTGTTGCAACAGCATTAATTTTTACGTTAATGACGGCTTGGTACCTGTTTTATAGTCCCACCCATAATTTTACTGAAACTTTGCCGGGGCTCGATGAACGTGGAAAAGGAAACTTGCTCTCAGAAATTATAAATATTGGTGAATTTTTTGAACGATTTAAAAATAGCGATGCTTCGTTAACCGATTCGTGGCCTAGGTTCAGAGGCCCCGATTTCGATAATATTTACAAAACCGGTAATGCATTGATCGACGATTTTTCGGGCAATAATGGCGAAATTATATGGCAGCACGAGTTGGGAGAAGGGCATGCAGGCCCTGCCATATATAAAGGAAAGGTTTACCTGCTTAATTACGATGAAGATGAACGTGCCGATATGCTACATTGTTTCGATCTGCGCTCGGGTGATGAGCTTTGGCGACGTTGGTATAAGGTAAGCATTAAACGTAATCATGGAATGAGCCGCACAGTTCCGGCTGTAACCGACGACTACATTTTAACAATGGGGCCCAGGTGCCATGTGATGTGCCTCGAACGCGAAACCGGTAATTTACTATGGAGTATCGATGTTGAAAAAGAATACGAAAGCGAAACTCCGCTCTGGTACACCGGGCAATGCCCTTTAATTGATAATGGCAAAGCTATTATTGCAACAGGTGGCAAGGCAATTTTGATTGCTGTTGATTGTGCTACAGGTGAGAAAATTTGGGAAGTTCCAAATCCTCAAAACTGGAAAATGTCACATTCGTCGGTTTTGCCTTATGTGTTTAATGGAACAAAAATGTATTTGTATGCAGCCGTTGGCGGTGCTGTCGGAATATCGGAAAAAGGTGAGGTGCTTTGGACATTACCCGAGTGGAATACTAACGTTATAGCCCCTTCTCCGGTAGCCATGCCCGATGGTAAAATATTTTTCAGCGCAGGTTATGGTGCCGGAAGTATGATGGTTCAACTCGAAGAACAAAATGGAAAATTTTCAACCAAAGTATTAACTCAATATAAACCGCGCGATGGGCTGGCTACCGAACAACAAAGTGCTATTTTTTGGCAAGGGCATCTTTTTGGTATCATGCCCAAGGATGGTGGAGCCTGGCGAAATCAATTGGTATGCGTACACCCGAGCGATCCAACAAAAATCATTTGGGCCAGCGATAAAGAGCACCGTTTTGGGTTGGGGCCATTCATTTGGGCCGATGGGAAATTTTACCTGCTAAACGACGATGGTACTTTGCATATTATTAAAGCCGATACACGTGGCTATCAACATTTCGACAGTAAGATTATTATTGAAGATGGACACGACGCCTGGGCACCACTGGCCATTGCCGATGGTTACATGGTGCTGCGCGATGCCGATAGAATGGTTTGTATAAATATTGGAAACTAGATGGATAATATCAATCAGTTAATAATTAGCATACAACAACTACATTTTCAGTTGCAGATTTCTGCTGTAAATGCAGTAAATCAGATGCTGACAATACGCAACTGGTTGATTGGTTTCTATATAGTAGAATATGAGCAGAATGGAAAAGATAGGGCAGACTATGGCGTAGGTTTGTTAAAAACACTCTCCTTGAACTTGAAAGATATCAAAGGCATGGAAGAAAGAAGTTTAAGGAGATATAGGCAATTCTATTTATTTTATCCGCAACTTTCTGACATAATTCGGGGGTCACTGTCCCCCATTTCAGAAATCATTGGAATTTTAAAAGCAGAAGAGATTAAGGAAAGAAGAGAATCTACAAATGATAAATCAGAGCTTATTGTTCCTGGGGAGAAAATTTTAAGTAAACTTTCATATTCGCACATTGAGTTGCTGCTGTCTGTAAGTGAGTCTATTAAGCGGACGTTTTATGAGATTGAATGTATTAAAGCATCATGGAGTGTTCGAGAGTTAAAACGACAGATATTAAGCAAATTATTTGAAAGGAGCGGTTTATCAGAAGCTCCCAAGAAACTGATAGACGTAGTTCGTCGAAACATAAAGCCGCAACGGCCTTCTGATATTATTAAAAATATTTATGCTTTTGAATTTCTAGATTTGCCTATTAAAGAAATTGTTGAGGAGTCGGATATTGAAAAAGCACTGCTTGATAGCCTTCAACAATTCATTTTAGAAATGGGCTATGGATTTTGTTTTGAAGCTCGACAAAAACGAATTCTTATTGGAGAGAAATATTATTTTATTGATTTGGTGTTTTATCACAGAGTTTTAAAATGCCATGTGTTAATTGAATTTAAAATTGGTGAATTTGAACATGGAGATATAGCTCAACTGAACACATATCTTAACTACTTCAAAACTGAGATACGTGAAATCGAAGATAATACTCCTGTTGGTATTTTATTAGTGGCTGAGAAGGATCAGGCCCTTGTGAAATATGCTACTGCTGGAATGGACGAAAACTTGTTTGTTAATGAGTATATGTTAAAGCTTCCTGATGCCAAAATCCTTAAGCAATACATTGAAAATGAAATAAAAAGAATGTAATCAGTGATGATATGAAATACATTAAATATTTTCTAATTATACTGGCTTTGCTCATTGTAGCCGTTATTGCCCTTGAATATGTGAACAGCAAGCCCAAAAAGGCAAAGCAAAATCCGTACGAATACAATGTTGATGAGTTTAAACAGGTTGATTCAACGCTTGTTAGTCATTTCGAAAAACGACAGATAAAAGTAAAGTTGAATGGCAGGGCAGGCTTGACAACTTTTGATGGTAAAATATACCTTGTTGCAAATAGCAACTTATCGGTAATAAGCCCCGAAGGGAGATTGCTAAGCAGTTTTAGTGTTCCAACCGATACGCGCGCGGTGGCTGTCAGTACTACTAATATTGCAATTGCCGGAAAGAAACAAGTTAGTGTTTTCGACCATTCCGGTAACTTCGGCTATTCAACTCCAATTGTTTCGGATAGCTCTGTTTACACATCGGTGGCCTTTTGGGATGGCGATATTGTGGTTGCTGATGCCGGCAAACGCCTTGTTTATATTTTTAAGAATGAAGAATTGATAGCCGAGATTGAAGGCATATCGGGCATCGAAAACCTGCATGGCTTTATTGTACCCAGTGCAAGGTTCGATTTGGCTGTAAACAATGATAACGAATTGTGGGTTGTGAACCCCGGAATGCATGCTTTGCAACAATATACACGCAGGGGAGCTTTGGCCGGCTCGTGGGATAAAGCATCGCTTACAATTGAAGGTTTCTCGGGATGTTGCAATCCGGCTCAAATTTGCACTTTAAACGATGGGCGTATTGTTACCAGCGAAAAAAGTATGCCACGCATTAAAATTTATTCTCGAAATGGCGACCTGCTTTCGGTAGTGGCTCCTCCATCGGCTTTTGGAAACAACATCGAGGCATCGGAAATTGCTGCTATAGGTGAAACCATTGTTGCTCTCGACACCGAACAGCAACTGATTAGGATTTTTGAAAAGAAAATGGAAACGCAAAACAACTAGGGGAGAGAACAATTATGAAAAGGAAGGAATTCATCGATAATGTTTTTCGCTACGGAATGCTTGGTGGATTGGTGCTGCTTACTGGTTTTTTGTTGCTAAAACGTAATGTAAAAACTGAAGGGCGAAGTTGTGCCGACCTTAAAATTTGCAGAAACTGCAAAAAGTTTGAAGCTTGTACCTTGCCCGAAAAAAAACTGTAAGCCATGGACAATAAGAATGTAAACCGTCGTAATTTTTTGGCCGACACCATGCGGCTTACCGCTGCAGTAGCTTTGGGAGGCTTGGCCGGAATGGCCTTAAAAAATGCCAAAGGTGAAAAAACAGTTTGGCAAATCGATCCGTTTGAGTGTACCCAATGTGGTCGCTGCGCTACCGATTGTGTTTTGCCCGTTTCGGCCGTAAAATGTGTGCATGCTTACGATTTGTGCGGATACTGCGATTTGTGTGGTGGCTATTTTAAACCTGGGGTAGTTGATTTGCATACAGGTGCCGAAAATCACCTTTGCCCCACAGCAGCCATTGAACGCAAGTTTATTGAAGAGCCTTATTTCGAATATAAAATTATTGAAGATTTGTGTATTGGCTGCGGAAAATGTGTGGCCGGTTGCACATCGTTTGGCAATGGCTCGTTACACTTGCAGGTACGCCACGATGTGTGTGTTGATTGTAACGACTGTGCAATAGCCCGAGTGTGTCCGTCGGATGCGTTTAAGCGCGTACCGGCAAGCCAACCGTATTTGATAAAAGGCGATTTTGTGGCCGGCAGCCCGTCGAAATGGACAAACCCGTGATGCCCTACATAGCCTCTTTAAGGCGAGGGGTTTTATCTGCAAACTTGAAAGAGTAGTATTAGGAATAAAGAAGGACAGAAATGTATAAGAAATTAAGAATAGTTGTTGGTATAGTGCTAATTGTACTTCCCTCGTTGGTTGGAGGAAGCCTTTATGCTCAAATGCAACGTTTTCCGAAGCCTGAGTTTGAAACCGGATACACCCAACCATCGGTAACGGCGCCCGAAGCAAGGATGACCGCCCTCGAATGGGTTGATGTGGGGGTGCTGGTTTTGGTAATGTCGTTGGCTGCTTGGTTTGTACTTCGCAAAAGGTCGCGCAAGGGCATTTTATTGTTGAGCATTTTCTCGTTAGCTTATTTTGGCTTTTTTCGCGAGGGATGCGTGTGTTCGGTCGGTTCTATTCAAAATGTGGCACTTACTTTGTTCGACCCTGCTTATGCTATTTCAATTCCCATTTTGCTGTTTTTTTTACTTCCCTTGCTGTTCAGTCTTTTTTTCGGTCGTGTGTTTTGTGCTGCTGCCTGTCCGCTGGGCGTTATTCAGGATTTGGTAATAGTTAAACCCATTAAAATACCTGCTTGGCTGAACAAAGCGCTTAGCTTTATTCCTTATATCTACCTCGGTTTGGCAGTGTTGTTGGCTGCAACAGCGTCCGACTTTATTATTTGCCGCTACGATCCGTTTGTGGGTATTTTTAGATTGGGTGCCGAATTTAGTATGATTGTTTTAGGTATTGCATTTTTGCTGATGGGCTTGTTTGTGGCACGTCCGTATTGCCGTTTTCTTTGTCCTTATGGTGTGTTGTTGGGGTGGATGTCGAAATTTTCGAAGCACCACATGACCATTACCCCGAGTGAGTGCATACAGTGCAAATTGTGCGATCACTCGTGCCCATTCAATGTTATTGACGAACCAACAGAAGCGCTAAAACCCGAAGAGAAACAGCTAAATAAAAAGCGTTTTACCATTTTTGCCCTCTTAATCCCGATATGGATTGTTGTAGGTGGCTTTGTGGTTTCGCTGGCACATCCGTTTATTTCGAAAGCCCACCCCGATGTATATATGGCTGAAATGTTGATTGCTCACCCCGAAATAAAAAACGACCTCGATAACCTCGATGTACAAACCTTTTTAGCATCGGGAAAAAGTATGGATCAACTTGTTGAAGAG
>DAOSWJ010000067.1:0-12304 GCA_035380005.1 Prolixibacteraceae bacterium
GTTGTTCGTAAATAGTTGGAAGAAAAAGTAATGAGGTTTTTAGAAGAATGGTTTGGAATTCAACGAATAAGATTGAATAACAACGAGGAGTCTTTGTTGTTGTCAACATTGCGTGAAATTGATTTTAAACGTATTTCATTTGTTGCTTTATTTGCAATTGCTTATTGTGTTGTTTTTGTTATTATTGATTTAACTTCGGTTTATAACGAGTTAACACATCAATATTTAATAATTGACAACGTTTTTTTGGCAATTTCATTACTTGTAGTGGTTTGTTATGTGCGTAATCGTAATAAGTTTGGATTACGTAATCATAAGCATATTGCAACTGTTGTAAAGGTTTATCCTTTTGTTTTATTAGCTTGGGCCACAGCTATTGCAGCATTGAACCCTGAGTCAATTTTAAATTTAGCAACTTTTTATTTTGTGCTTTTTTTAATTGCCTTTATGATTTATGCTCCCTATTGGCTTTTTGCATTAAACTTTTTTGTTGTTTCATTTACATATTTTATAGTTGTTGAAATTAACGGATGGCCAATTTTAACTGAATCATTTGCATTTATTCTAACGGGTATTCTTCTTTCAATTGTATTTTTTGGTTTGTTTTCAACAACGCGTTATAATGCACAGGCTGCGTTAATTAAATTGAATAAAGCCAATCGGAATTTGGAGTTAAAGGTTGAAGAACGTACAAAAGAGTTACGAAACTCCAACGAAAACCTCGAAAATGAAATTGCCCATCGTATTGTTATTGAGAAACAATTGAAAAGTACATTGAAAAAAGCAGAGGCGGTAAATAAACTTAAATCTGAGTTCTTGGCCAATATATCGCACGAGGTTCGCACACCATTGAATGCCATAATTGGTTTTACCGAAATGATGACCGAGGATGGCGTTAACGAACAACAGAAAAAAGAATTCCAGAAATTAGTGTCGAGCAACACTTTGTACCTGTTGTCAACTTTCGACGATATTTTTGATGCTTCGTATGTTCGCGATGAAAAGTTTAAAGCTGTTAATAAACCCATGAAAGTGAATCAGTTTGTTGATGTATTGACCTACGAAACTAATGGTATTGCTCTAAAACACGATAAATACAACCTCGAAATCAAATTTGCAAAAATCGACGATAACGAACTTGAAATTAATACCGATGAGTTTTTTCTTAAAAAGGCAATAATGCGCTTGGTTGATAATGCCTATAAGTTTACCCATAAGGGGAGTATTGAAATTGGTGCAAGGTATTATAATCGCAAAATTGAGTTTTTTGTGAAAGATACCGGCATTGGAATAGATAAAAAGGATTTTAAAAAGATTTTTCAACGTTTTGTTCAAGGCGATGGTTCATTCTCGCGTGGATATGGTGGCTCTGGTTTGGGCTTAACCATAGTTAAGGGGATAGTTGAAGCGTTAAAGTGTGGTTTCGAGATTGATACCGAACTGTCTAAAGGCACATGTTTCAAGTTAGTGTTCGATAGCCATTTTATTCTAAAAAATACTTAACAAGGGTTCGGCAAAAAGATATTCATCTAAAATAAATTTCAATCCTATTAAAATTAATGTAATACCGCCTATTATTTCGGCAATGCCCGAGAGGCGTTTTCCAATTTTTCTTCCCATATAAATACCAACAAGCGATACCGTAAATGTTACAACCCCTATTAGTATAACCGGTAATGTAATTTGATTGCTGAAAAACGAAAAACTGATTCCAATAACAAAACCATCGATGCTGGTTGCAACCGATAATGGGATCAACACTCGCCAGCGTGCAGGGTTTTTAATTTTTTTTTCATGAGCAGGTACCGTGCCCTCCTTAATCATTTTTAATCCCAGAATTAATAAAAGCCCAAAAGCAATCCAATGGTCGTATTGCTCAACAATATTGTTAAATGTGTTTCCAACCAGCCATCCTAGTAGTGGCATTCCTGCTTGAAAAACGGCTAGCGATCCGGCAATTCGTAGCGTTTGAGAAAGTTTTAGACTTTTACGGCACATCGAGAGCCCGCTGCAAACCGATACAGCAAACGAATCGAACGATAAGCTCAACGCAATTAATAGGATTGTGAAAATACTCATTTGCTATGCTGAAATAATTTGATTGTAAAATTGAATTAGTTCTTGGTGCAAACCGAGTAATGTGGCGTTGTGCTTGTTTTTTTTCTGTAAACGTATTCCTTGAAAAGTTTGCCTAATAAGTTGTAATAATTCCCATGCAAGAATACCGCTTGGGAAACTTAACACTAGTAATACCAGTGCCCAAAGCCAGCTATGAACTATTGCCAAAAAGATAAAAAACAAACCAACTACCCATAATGGATAGAAAACAAGTGTTAAGCCAAAAGCGAAGGTGCTGTAAAATTGCGGATCTTTTATGAACTTACGAATAGGGTAGCGGGTTAGGTAAAATATCCAACCATGAGCAAGTATTCCTAAAACCGAAAACGGCAGCAATAACACAATGGTAAGTGTGCGTAAAATAATGGTCGAAATTCGAATTGGGTGCTTCATAATTGCAGCTTTATCGATTCCGGTTTTTCGCTTGAGCTGTTTAAGTTTTTGGGCTTTTTCTTGTGTGTTGTCAATACTTTGTTGATCGGAATTTTCAATGTGCTGCTTTATTTTTTCGCTAATGAATTTTTCAATTTTAACAAAATTTCGGCTTGTATTTTTAATGTTTAGTTTTTTTGCAGCAAGTGGTTTTGCTATTTCAAAAGCTTGTTCGAAAATGTCGTATCGTGCCTTATCTTGTACATTTACAACCAGTTTGTCGATGGCTTTGTATAAATCGTCGCGCATGGTATTCGAAGCTTTTACTTCGCCCTCGGTATGGTATTGGTTGTAGTATTGTTTTGTGCCAATTGGTTCACCAAAGTTAATTACAGCATCTCGCCTAAATTTATAGTAATGAGTGTAATTGATGCCAACAGGTACAATTTGAATGTCGATATCGAAGTTGGTGTTTTCGGCAGCCATAAAAACAATGCGAGGGATTGCTTTTTTATGGGGTAGCATACTTTTTAGATTGGTATGGGCACCCTCGGGGAAGAGTGCCAATATGCGGTTGTTCTTTAGAATTCGTACGCTGGTATCAAACGATTCGGCATTTTTTTCGAGCGATTCTTTTCCATCTCGCATTCGATAAACTGGAGCAATTTTAAGGTAGTTAAGTATTCGCGCAATAAATTTCTTTTTAAAAATATCGGCACGGGCTAAAAATACTGGTTGCAAATTGGTTGCAAAAATAATCATCAGCGGGTCGAGCAAAGCATTTTGGTGATTAGCCGCAAAAATAATTGGCTTATTTTTGGGAATATTTTCAAGCCCGTTTACATTTAAACACCTATACGAAGCACGATGGATGATGTGCGCAAAACTCATTAAAATGGCATAGCCAAACGATTTTTTCTCAACTTTTCTCACAGTTTCAAATTTTGTTATTCATCTTCAAGAGGCTTACGTCCCCAAAGTGTTGCCATTATCAAGCCCGAAATTATATGCCAAATGCCCCACCATGCAGCAATTACAGCCATGCCGCCAAGTTCAAAATCGGGGGGGAATATTTTAGGATTGAACATTAATGTTAAGGCGAGCCCCGAATTTTGGATGCCGGTTTCAATCGATATCGAACGGCGATCTTTACGGTTGAGCTTAAATAATGAAGCTAATGAAAATCCGGTTCCAAGGGCTAGTGCATTGTGTAATAGAACGATTATGAAAATTATGTGGATAACTTGGAGGAACTGTGAGAAGTTGTTGCGAAGCATAATCGCAACCATCAACACAAAAAAGAAAATTGAAAAACGTTGGATGGGTTTAGATATTTTTTGAGTGATTTTGGGTAAGTATTTGGCAAACAGAACACCTATAATAACAGGTATTCCAAGAATGATAAAAACTGTCACAAAGATTTGAAATATGTCAATTTCGAGTGGTCTTAAAAAAGCACCGCCCGATTTGTTGTAGTAGTTTACATAAATGCCGCCCCAAAAAGCAAAGTTGAACGGTGTCATGAAAATTGCCGATAGTGTAGCAAAAGCAGTAAGCGTAACCGATAATGCCGTGTTGCCTTTTGCCAACGATGATAAAAAGTTAGAAATATTTCCGCCAGGACAGGCAGCTACCAAAATTAGTCCCAAAGCAACCGATGGCGTAGGCCTAATGAGCAATATAAGAAGAAAAGTGAGGGCCGGCAAAGCAAAAAATTGTGAAAAATAGCCAACAATTGTAGCCTTTGGGCGCTTTACTACTGTTTTAAAATCGTTCAATTTAATGTTGAGGGCTACACCAAACATTATAAAGGCCAATGCAATATTGAGAACCAATAATCCTCCGCCATCGAAGTTAAGCTTAATTTGATCGAGTACTTCCAGTGATTTAAACATGTTGACA
This sequence comes from Prolixibacteraceae bacterium, assembly GCA_035380005.1. GTDB lineage: Bacteria > Bacteroidota > Bacteroidia > Bacteroidales > Prolixibacteraceae > Roseimarinus. Next base: position 4,393 of record DAOSWJ010000067.1, read on the forward strand.
AAATTAAATATGAAACACAATATTGCAAAGCTTTATAGTGTTATTAAGCAATTTGCTTAACAATCAAATTTTGTGTTCAGTTTAAAGGTTGTGTGGCAATTTAGTATTTATTGCTCAATTAATTCTAGTATTTTTTTGGATATATCGGTATTGTCGTATATACCTGTAAATTTTTCAGCCCCGGGTCCAAAAGCAAAAACAGGTACCATAAGCGCGGTATGATTGCCCCAAACATATTGGGCTTCAACTTTTCCTGTTTCGATGTTGCCTCCGGTTATGGCCATGCCTCCGGTTTCGTGGTCGGCTGTAACAATTACCAAAGTTTCTTTGTTTTCAGCAGCAAAAGCAAGTGCCTTGCCAACTGCTTTGTCTAAATCGAGTGTTTCCGAAACAATGTATGGTGTGCTGTTGGCATGTCCTCCCCAGTCAATTTGCGAAGCTTCAATCATTACAAAAAAACCGTCGTTATCGTTGCTTAGAACCCTTATGGCTGTTTCGGTGGCTGTTTCGAGCATATTGCCCCTGCCGTCGAGCACCTTGGGGGTGTGTTCGTTTGCAACAAGTGCTGCAAGTTTTCCGCTTTTTATTTTGTTAAGATCTTTTGTTTCTGTAACAACTTGGTAGCCTTTATCTTTTAGTTCGTCAACAAGGTTACGGCCATCTTCGCGTTTGGTAAAGTGATCGTAGCCTCCACCAATAAATAAATCGATATTGGTTTTAAGAAAATCGGCGGCAATGGCTTCGTACATATAGCGGTAAGGTTGGTGGGCAACAAATGCTGCAGGTGTGGCATGTGTAATTGCCGATGTTGACACAACACCGGTGGCCAAACCTTTCTCTTCGAGTTTAACTCGTATGTTTTCTAAAGCAATTGTATCGGTATTTACACCAATGGCTGCATCGTATGTTTTTGTGCCTGTTGATAAAGCTGTGCCGGCAGCAGCCGAGTCGGTAATGTAGTTGGTGGCCGATGCAGTGGTTTGAAAACCAATGTGTTTGAAATTTTTCAGGTACAATTGTCCTTTGTTGGCTGTTAGGCTTGCAAATACGTGCGAAACGCCCATTCCGTCGCCAATAAAAACGATAACATTTTTTGGTTTTTGTTTGGTATCGGGCTCTTCGAAATATTGTACTTCGTAAAAGTCTTTGTTTTGATATACTTTTAAGGAATCTTCGGCTTTAACATGCAGATAGCTGTCTTGTGCAATTAAGCACGAACTCATCATTAGGATAGTAAAAAAAGATAAAATTATGTTTTTCATAAGAAAATTGTTTTAGGTACTAACAACTCATTACAAATTAAATTAAAAAAGATGATAATAACGCGTTTTTTTGTTTTTTAGTTTAAATTGGAAACTGTTCAAAGTTGAAATTTTCATTTAAACGATATTGTATAGGATTGCTGTTTAAGTCGGTTTCGATACATTTAAGTGAAAGCATTTCGGCCAATATTTGTTCTGCATAAAACCTTTCAATCTTTGCAATTCGGCTAAATTTCGAAAGGCTTATGCTTTGGTTGTTGTTCAGATAGTCGATTAGGTTTTTCCGGGGCTCGTCGTAAGCAAAAAGGATACCTTTTGGGTTTTTGCTTAATTCCCATGATTTTAGTATGACTTTGTTAGCCAGTATATTCTCGTCGTTAAGCCTGATGTAGGCTAGCCATTTCTTTTCATCGTTTTGGGCATAATGGGGTTTGTTGCTGCTCGGTTTTATAATAATTTCGAGTACAGTTTTGCCTTCGGCATCCCATTGTTGCACATCAAAAGGTATTTTGGGTTTACTGTAAATGTTTGCAGCTGCTTCAACCATATAATATTCTTCTTCGGAACGTACGCCTGCAATTTTTCCATTATCCTTTACCCCAACCAATAAGCGCCCGCCATCGGTGTTGGCAAAAGCAACCAGCGATCGGGCTATTTTGCGCGAATCGTTTATGCAATATTTAAAGTCTTGTTGCTGGTGTTCGCCTTGGGCGATCATTTCGAACAAGGGGCTGCTGATTATCTTCATTTGTGAAAAATATTAAACAACTTCGGCAACCACAAAAGTGCTGCCGCCTATAAAAATAAAATCGTTAACGGTTGCTGTTTTCTTCGCTTCGGCATAAGCTTCGCTAACGGTGTTGAATGCTTCACCTGATAAACCTTTTTTGTTGGCTTTTTGTTGCAAAATTATTGCATCGAGGGCCCTGTCAATTCCTGCTTGGGTAAAATAATACTTTGCGTTTTTGGGCAAAAGTTCTAAAATATCATCAATGGCTTTGTCGTTAACTGTTCCAAAAACAATGTGAAGTTTTTCGAAGTTTTGTTGTCTAATTTGTTTGGTCACCCAGTTTATTCCTGCTTCGTTGTGAGCGGTATCGCAAATAACTAAAGGTTTTGTTTGAAGGGTTTGCCAGCGCCCCATTAACCCGGTTTGTTTGGCGGCTTTTTTTATTCCTTCATAAACTTGTTGATCAGAAATAGTTATGCCAGCTTTTCTTAATTCGAGAATCGAAACAGCAGTAGTTAGAATATTTTTTTGCTGATAGGCTCCTGTTAAATCGGGTTTCAGGTTGTTAAATACAATGCCGCATTCATTGGTAATGGTAATGGTTTCATTATCCGAACCGATAGCCAAAAAATCGTTATCGGCAAAAATAATTTTTGAATTGAGCATCTCTGCTTTTTTTGAAAAAACAGGTGCAGTTTCGTTTTGGAATTCGCCAATTACAACCGGCGTTCCTTGTTTAATTATCCCGGCTTTTTCACCTGCAATTGCTTCGAGGCTGTTGCCCAGAAGATTGGTGTGGTCGAGGCTGATGTTGGTTATTACCGAAAGTACCGGTGAAATAATGTTCGTTGAATCGAGACGGCCTCCCAAGCCAACTTCAACAATAGCTATATCGATATTTTTGTTTGCAAAATAATCGAAAGCCATTAACACGGTTAACTCAAAAAACGAAGGTTTTATTTCGGCTGTCGAATTTAAATTTTTGTAACGCTCAATAAATTCACATACTGCTTCTTCGGAAATAACTTCACCATTAATTTTTATCCGTTCGCGAAAATCTTTTAAATGTGGCGAAGTGTATAAGCCAACTTTGTATCCTGCACTTTGCAACACCGAAGCCAACATATGCGAAACCGATCCTTTGCCGTTAGTGCCGGCTACATGGACAGTACGGAACCGCTTGTGTGGATGACCGAACATTTTATCGAGTGCCAGGGTGTTGTCGAGGTTGTTTTTATAAGCAGCAGCCCCGATGCGTTGATACATTGGCAGCTGTTTGTATAAATAGTTTATAGCCTCGCGATAGGTCATTTTATTAACATTTTTTGTTAAAAGCTTTTTTCAAAACCCTAGTTTAAGCTAAAAAGAATGATCTTTTTTTTCTTATTTTTAACCGTAATCGAATTCATTGCAAAGAACTCAAAAAAAAAATTGAAAATGGCAAGAAATAAAGCAAAAATATACATCATCGATACCAATGTTATTTTGCACGATCATCAGTGTATATTTAAATTCGATGAACACGATGTAATACTGCCAATTACTGTGCTCGAGGAGCTGGATAAATTCAAACGTGGTAGCGATCAGCTTAATTTTCAGGCTCGTGAGTTTGTGCGTTTGCTCGACGATTTGGTGAAAGACGATCTTTTTAACGGCGGCCTCTCGTTAGGTCCAGGCAAAGGAAAGTTGAAAATTGAAACAGGAAAGCCCTTCTCTGATAAGCTTAAAGTATCGTTTAAAGAGGATATTGCCGACCACCGGATTTTGTCAATTGCTGAATATATTCGTGATAATAATGCCGGCCGTAAGGTTGCCTTAATTACAAAGGACATTAACCTGCGAATGAAAGCAAAATCGTTGGGGATCGATTCAGAAGATTACAAAAACGACAAGGTTACCAACCTCGAAATGTTCGATAGGGGTGTTAACATTAAAGACAATTGCGAAGATGCACTTATTGCAGCTTTGTACGAAAATAAGTACCTCGATGCTAATGCTGTCAATTTCGACGAGCCCCCTAAAGCTAACGACTACTTTATTTTTAAAGGTCCCAATACATCGGCTTTGGTGAGATTTAACAACGAAGCCGGACGTTACGAGCGGGTCGATAAAGTAAATGCCTATGGAATTAAACCGCGTAATGCCGAACAAACTTTTTTGTTGAATGCTTTGTTTAACCCCGAAATTCAGTTGGTGGCTGTTACCGGTAAGGCCGGAACCGGAAAAACCCTGCTCGCTTTGGCTGCTGCTTTGGCACAGCATAATATTTATCAGCAAATTATGCTTGCACGTCCAATAGTTGCACTCAGCAATCGCGATATTGGTTTCCTTCCCGGCGATGCCGATGAGAAAATCCGTCCCTACATGCAGCCTTTATTCGATAACCTTACGGTAATAAAGCATTGCCATAATCCGCGGAGTGTTGAGTCAACCCGAATTGAGGAGATGGAAAAAGAAGAACGTTTGGTAATTGCAGCACTGGCATATATAAGGGGGCGAAGCCTGTCGAATACTTATTTTATAATCGATGAGGCACAGAACCTTACTCCGCACGAAATCAAAACCATAATTACCCGTGCAGGCGAGGGAACAAAAATGATTTTTACCGGCGATTTGCACCAAATCGATTCACCATATCTCGATCAGCAATCGAATGGCTTGGCCTATTTGTCGGACCGTATGAAAGGTCAGAATATTTTTGCGCATGTAAACCTGGTTAAAGGTGAACGTAGTTATTTGGCCGAGTTGGCCAGCGATTTGCTTTAGTTTTTAACAAAATTTAATTGTTTGATTTGGCTCACAGGCAATAATTTTTTGACGTTGGCGTTTTATAGCAGTAAGGATTGGGAAACATCCACTTATTTATTGCAGGTTATCGTTGGTCAAATCAATTACTCTATATCCCAATCCTTCTTTTTTTTTTATCCAAAAACTCAATTCTATGTTGCGTGATTTGATTCTTAAAAACCGTAGTTACCGCAGGTTTAAGCAGGACGAAAAAATTTCAGAAGAAAAGTTGCTTCAATGGATCGACTTGGGGCGCTTGTCGGCATCGGGTAGGAATGCCCAACCTATAAAGTACATTGTTTCGTATGACGAACAAAAAAATGCATTAATATTCTCAACCCTTGCCTGGGCTGGGTTTTTAACCGATTGGGACGGTCCAATTGAAGGCGAACGCCCGGCTGCTTATATTATTCAGGTTTTGGATACCGATATTGCCAATCAGTTTTTTTGCGACGACGGTATTGCTGCCCAAAGTATATTATTAGGTGCTGTTGAAAGTGGTTTTGGCGGCTGTATTTTTCGTTCAATAAACAAGCCTTTATTAAGCAGCTTATTGAATATTCCCCCAAAGTTCGAAATAATAAATGTGATAGCCCTTGGCAAACCGCTCGAAACGGTTGTGCTTGAACCAATGCACGATGGTGATTTTAAATATTGGCGTGACGAAAATCAGGTGCACCATGTGCCAAAGCGTTCACTATCTGAGATTGTTTTGGATATTTAATCGCAATTCTTATTGGTTTTTTGTTGATATTGTTTTTAACTTAAGCACTTAAAAAAAAGAAGGGGTTTACCCCTGTTTATTAACTTAAAAGCATTTATCATGAGCAAAAGAACTCCGTTTCCAAGGGTGTTTTGGGTTGCAAACACCATCGAAATTTTTGAACGTTTTGCCTATTATGGTATTTACATGGGCTTTGGTATTTACATGACAAAATTGGGGTATTCCAAGGGCGATTTAGGTGTGATTCAAAGTATCTTTTTGGCATTCTCCTATTTATTACCACTCTTCTCAGGTACTTTGGCCGATAAATATGGTTTTAAAAAGCTATTGATTATCTCTTATTTAGCCTACCTTCCTGCAATTTTAATGCTGATCATTTTTAAATCGTTTTCGGGTATTGCATTAACCATGTTAACCATAGGCTTTGCTGCCGGAATTTTCAAACCTTTAATATCAGCAACCATCAGAGCTACTACTGATTCAACTAACAAAACATTTGGTTACGGAATTTTTTATATGATGGTTAATCTTGGCGCCTCGGCAGGCCCACTTGTTATGGGAAAACTACGGGCAATGAGTTGGGATTATGTTTTTTACACAGCTGCACTATCAATTGCAATTATGTTATTAATTACCATTTTCTTTTATAAAGAACCCAAACGTGATATTGATGGAGTTAGCCTAAAACAGAAGTTTATTGATATGGGCACAGTGCTTATCGACTTCAAATTTTCAATATTCCTGATGCTTCTTGGCTTGTTTTTTTGGATGCCTTTTTGGGCATTCTTTAATGTGCTGGCCATTTTTATAAACGATTATTTAGATACTGCTGGTTTGTTTCACTCTGTGAGTGGTATTATTGGTTCAGGTATTACAAAAGCACTAATTGCAAGTGAAACCGATGGGGTATGGCGCATCAATGCCGAAGCGATATCACATACCGGATACATCATCATTATATTTCAGTTGCTCATTTCTAAAATATTTGAAAAGCGATCGGCAATACCCACCTTCTTGTTGGGGTTGTTTATTGCAGCGGTTGGCTTTATAATTTTGGCCATTTCGGTCACACACCTAAATGGCTTAGTTTTTCTGGGTGTTTTTGTTTTTGCCATTGGTGAAATGATCTCATCACCCCGAATACAGGAATATATTATGTGGATTGCCCCAAAAGAGAAAGCCGGATTGTATATGGGTACCAATTTTTTAGCCGTGTTCTTGGGTGCTGTTTTAAGTGGGCTTTATACCGGTGTAATGGGGAAATTTGAAACAGCTGGCCACCCCGAGTATATTATGTACACATTGGCTGTACATACCGTAATTGGCATAATTGCTATTTCGATATTCACCAAAACTGCTGGAGGTTTTGTTGAACGCAATGAGTAATATTATCCCCTTATAAAAAGAGCTTTCATTATGTCGGTTACCATTTTGGGGTTTTCTTTCAAACGACGCGAACAATAGCCAAACCAATCTTTTCCAAAGGGTACATAAATTCGCATGTTGTGCCCTTGTGATACTATTGAGTCGCGTAAACCCGGTGTAACGCCGTAAAGCATTTGAAATTCGTACTTGTTTTTGGGGACATTGTGCTTTTCGATTAATGCGATGGCTTCTCGTACCAAAAATGAATCGTGGGTAGCTATGCCTACATAACGCCATTTTTGAGCATCAATTCCAGGTTGGTTAAAAAGTGGTGCCTTACCTCGTGGTAATCTTTGAAGGCAATGTTGGCCGGCTCAATGTATATGCCTTTGCAAAGCCTGAAATTCAGAGGGGTTTGAGTTGTATGCCACTTTTTAATCATTGTTTCAATATCGGAATAAGTTCGTTTTAAATATGCCTGCAAAACCAAACCTACATTTAAAGGGAACTCCGATTTCAGCTTGCCGTAAAGCTCAATCTCAAGGTCGGTGCATTGTGCGTCTTCCATGTCGATGCGTACAAAACTGTTGCTCTTTGATGCTTCGGCAACAACTTCGCGAATATAATTGTAACACTTTTCTTTATCGATAAGCAAACCAAAACTGGTTGGTTTAACAGAAAAACTTCCCTTTATATTCTCGTTTGTAAATCGTTTTACAATTTCAATGTAATGGTTTTTATTGAGTTCTGCTTCTTCAATGGTTTTTATAAATTCACCCAATAAATCAACCGTAACGCTAATGTTATTTTGGTTGAGCATCCTCGAAACTGCCAATGCACTTTCAATGTTTTCTCCGGCTACATATCGTTTCGAAAAAACCCATACAAACTTTTTGGGCACGTATGGAAGTGTTCCTGCTATTACTTTGTTAAACATGGTAAATATGCTGTTGATGTTTTGAAATTTATATATGTATTCTTTTTTAAAATTACCAACATGCCCAATTTGAATGAATGATGATTGTCAGCGATGGTGTATGATTT
>DAOSWJ010000068.1:0-9381 GCA_035380005.1 Prolixibacteraceae bacterium
CCTTTCGTGTTTATTTACACCTGCATACATTAATGGTAATTCAACATTGTGCAACGAACTCATTCGAGGTAATAGGTTGAACGACTGAAACACAAAGCCAATTTCGCGGTTGCGCATGGCCGATAATTCATCGTCGGAAAGTGTGCTAACGTTCACTTTGTTGAACAAATAATCGCCTGAAGTAGGTGTATCTAAACAACCAAGTATATTCATTAAAGTTGATTTGCCCGAGCCCGATGGCCCCATAATGGCAACATATTCGTTTTTGGCAATTTTCAGGTCTATCCCTTTCAGAGCAGGAACCTGAATTTCGCCCATCAAATAATCTTTCTGTAAATTTTTTATTTCGATCAACATAAGCTTCAATTTTTTACTCGTACCTTATCGACTCAATTGGTTTTAGATTGGCTGCACTTTTGGCTGGCAGGTAACCAAAACTTATGCCCACCACAACCGAAAAACCAAAAGCAATAAACACCGAGTATAACCTGATGAAAGTACTGACCTCGGTTATGAGCGAAATGCCCAACGAGAGCGATACTCCCAATACAACACCAATTATTCCGCCGGTAATACTAATGGCAACTGCTTCGGTAACAAACTGGCTCATGATATCGGATTTTCGGGCACCAATTGCCCTTCTAATACCAATCTCGCGGGTACGTTCCATCACAGTGGCAAGCATTATATTCATAATACCAATACCTCCAACAATTAACGATATCGCAGCAATTGCCCCTAACAGAATATTATAAATCCGTCTTTCTTTTTCTTCTTGTTTAAGCAATTCGTAAGGTATTACGATGCTAAAATCGTCGTTATTGTAATGGTGGCGTTTTAAAATACCTTCGATTAAACCGGCTGCTTCGACCAATAATTCGGAGCTTTCAATTTTTATGGTAATCTGTTTAATCTCACTTGTAAGCAGGTTGTCGTGTTCAAAACGTTTATTAAACGTTGATAAAGGCACATAAATATCGTTGTTCAAATCGCGCGAAGCCAGCTCACCAACGGTTTCGGTAAACAATGCTTTAGCTTTCATTACCCCAACTACTTCGAGCCACTGATCGTCGATTTTCACCATTTGCCCTATGGGGTTCTGATTTTGGAAAAGCGTTTTAACCAAGCCAGCCCCAAGCACACATACTTTTAAGCTGCGATTGTAATGATCGTCGGTAATAAAAGTTCCCCTGTCGGCCTCATAATTAAGTATATCGATAAAACTTGGGGTTATACCAATTACTGTCGATTTAGCTGATTTGTCGGCTACTTTAACCTCGCTGCTTTTCTCGGCTTGTGGTGCCACTTCAACCACACCGGGTATTATTTCTTTTATTACGCTTGCATCGTTTAGCGAAAGGCCTTGCGAAAATCTTGCCCTAACTTCTTCCAGTTCGGCATTACTTAAATCTTTATCGCGAACAATAATGTTATTCACACCAAGGTCTTGATATTTTGCAATAGCTTCGCGTTTTGCCCCTTCGCCAATCGACAGCATGGCAATAACCGAAGCCACACCAAAAATAATCCCAAGCATGGTTAAAAACGAACGAAACTTATGTTCTATCAAGCCCCTAATGGCTACTTTTATATTTTCTTCGAACTGCATACTATTTAATTGTTTAGGGTTTGGTATATTTCGCTCACTGGCAATAGTTTTTGTCCTTTTTCAATATTTCCACGAACAACAATCGATGAACTGTTTGCAGGCCCAACGCTTATTTCAACTTTTTGATGCCCATTGCCATCCTTTACATAAACGAAATAACGCGATTCGATTTTATCGACACATTGCAAAGGCGCATACAAAACGTTATCGAAATGAGCACAAATGTATTCGCAACTAACAGTCATACCGGGCTTAAGCCTTTGGTCGGAAACCAACATTTTCACCTCCACATCGAAAACTTTTCGCCTTGAGTTCCATTCAATAGGCCGGCTCAGGCGACTTACTTTTGTTACCTCGCCTTCGAAAACCACTTCGGGCAAAGCATCGAGCCTAACATTCACTTTTTGGCCAAGGTGTACTTTCATAAAATCAGCTTCGTTAACAACAGTGTTCACCTTCATCCAAGTTAAGTCGGGCACATTACCTAGCGCATTGCCAACATAAACCTCGTCGCCAATCATAATATGTTCGCGAGAACGACGTTTACGGGCAACCTGGAAAATTCCGGGGATAGTAGTTCGAACAGTGAGCTGACTTAGCACATCGTAAGCATTTTTAATTTCGGTTTCGATTCTATCCACTCTAATTTTTTGTATATGAAGCTGATTATTCGATATTACCTTGTAATATTCGAGACTCTTTTTAACCTTATCGAGCCGTATTTGGGCTTGTTTAAATTCAAGCTCCTTTATTTTCTGTGTTTTTTCCGATTCAAACTTAAACTGCTCCATTTCAAGCTTTTTTAATTCAAAACCAGCTTCTTCGTTTTTTAGGTTTGAATTAAGTTCACTAAAGCGGTTATCAATATCGACTAATGTTTTTTCGAGGTTAGCGCGTTGTATTTCAAGATCGTTTTCGCGATCGATAATGAAACGCTGTACATTAGACGGATCAAATTGAATGATTGAATCGCCGGGCTGTACAACGGTACCATGTTCGAGCAGGCCAATAATTTTCATTTGGTACCAATAGCGGCCATAGCGTTGCATTACAAACGATCGCACATTCACTGCTGCCAACTCGCCTGTTTCGGTAACTGTTTGTGTAAACTCGCCCTCGCTTACACTAAGCTCATTGCCGTTTGGATTACTGCAAGCAAAAACAATAAACAGCAAAACAAGCAGCGTAAAAGTTTTCTTTTGTTTCAAATACATCATTGCCTTACTGTTTTTGGGGTTCATCTTTAACAAACGGATCAATTAGTGCAACCTTATCGGTTGAGCGCAGTCCTTCTTGAACAATCACATAATCGGTATTTGTTTGACCAAGTATCAAATCACGTTTTTCGAAACCGCTAGCTGTTTGCACGTAAGTAAAATCGTTTTCGGGTGTTGAATGTACTGCTTCGATAGGTATAAACATTACATTATCGATTTGGTCAATAATTATTCGGCAGCTTACGGTTAAACCGGGCAACAATGTTTTTCCGGGGTTGCTGATAAGAATATCGACGGGGAAAACTTTTATTTTTGAATTCCGATCTTTATTAATTGCCAAATTGGCTACTGTCATTACCTCGGCACTATAAACGCTATCGGAAAAAGCATCGGGCTTAACTTCGGCTTTAAGCCCCTTGGTTACTTTCGAAATATCTACTTCGTTAATTTGTACACTGGCTTTCAGACCGCTTAAATCGGGCAATTCAATTAAGGTATAGCCGCTCCAACACTGATCACCAATTTGGAATTTAGCATCGCTGCTCCAGTTGCGTGTAATAATGGCAATACCTGGCGAAGGAGAAATCAACACCAATCTGGATAAAGTTTCGTGTGCCTCGTTAAGTTGATTTTCAGACTGAGTAATCTCGAGCATTTTTTGTTTAAGTTCTTCCTGTTGAATTTTTTTTCGGTTTTCGATTTGTTCAACAGCCCTATCGAGTGCAATATTTGCACGTTCCATATTCAATTGAATTTCCTGCTTACGAATGTCGGCCTCGTAATTGGCCGCTTCGAATTCAATTTTAGATATTTGTTGCGATAAGCGGGTAACCTCCAAATCGGCTTCCAATTCAACAATTGCCGATTCTTGTTCGGCTTTCAGCTTTTTAAGCTCAGCACGTTTCATTTCGAGACTTGCTTCGGCATCGACAATTGCTTTACGAACTTCTGAAGGGTCGAAAACGATTAGCGTATCGCCTTTCTGAACTTCGGTGCCATCTTCAACCATGTCGATTATTTTAAGTTGACCATAACGCCACGATATTTGAGGCGAAACTATGTTTGTTGAATTTATGGCTTCAATCTCGCCTTCTTCGTAAATATCGAGAAAAAAGGTACCCTGCCTCACTTGTGCAACAGGCACTTCGTTGGTGTTTTTTTTGTTACAGGCAGCCAGTGTTAAAAAAACAATGATTAAGCAAGCCACAGGTATAGGTATTCTTTTTGCCATAGTAGTTTTTCTCAGTTTATTATAATTATTTGATAATTCTCCTCTTCTTCGATCATCGAGCCACCATAATCGCTTTGTATTTCATTGTATTCGGTTTGTCTGAACGTTAGTCGATGTTTTTGTAATATTGAATCGGATAAATTGATGTTCCATTTCACTTTTGATGCTTTGGGTTTAGCAAACGACACGGTTTCGTCACCATCCAGTCCCATTGTAACAATTGCCAACTGTGGCGAATATTCGCCCAATATTACCTGACGCTTTTCGAAGTCTTTTCCTTTTTTAACGTACACCACCTTAACCGAATCGTCGTCGAAAATTGCCAATTGAGGAACCACAAGTGTATCGGGGATATGCCTTAAAGTAACTTTGCATTTTGCCGACAAGCCAATTTCGGGTAAAGTAATAAAACTATCGACCGAAGCGGTTATTTCGAAGTACCTAATTTTTGAATTGCGGCGAATAGGCTGCCCTGTTGATGCTTTTTTCACAATGCTGCCCCAGGCTTTATTGCCGGGCATTGCATCAAAAACAAATTCAACTTTGTTGTTCTCGGCAATTCTCTTGTATTCTGTTTCGGTAGCCAAAATTTTAACATTTACTTCCGTCAAATCTGGTATTTCAACTATTTGAATACCCTCCCAAACCTCATCTCCTTCCATTACTTTTTCGCGCGAATAAGCCAGCCTTGACCTTAAAGCCATTCCATCGCGGGGTGCTAACATAACCAAACTGTTCAATATTTCTTTTACGCGCAATACTTCTTGCTCGTCCTGAGAAATCTGAAGTTCTAATTTCTTCAGTTCCGATTCGTTGATCAGTTCCAAATATTTAAGCTTTTGACTAAACTTTTCTTTTTCGATTGCAGCAATTTGCAGTTTTAGCTCTTGAATTTTTCGTTGATATTGAGGCATATATTTGAGCTGCAGCGAGTCAAGATTAGCAATAGCAGTTTGTGCTTCGTTATTTTTAACTTGTGCCATTAGCATGGCATAATTCATTTCGAGATCGGCTTTTCCTTTGTTGTATTGAGCTTTCGATTGTTCTAACTTATTTATGAGCGATTCGTAATGGTCATCAATTTGACGGGCTTCAACAATGCAAACAGTATCGCCTTTGCGCACCGGGGTTCCATCTTCAACTACAAATTTTACAGTTCCATCAACCCACGGCGGGCAAACAACCGAAGCAACATTTTCGGCCTCAACAGTGCCTTCAACAATAAGTTCATCGGTAAACGAACGGGGAGTTAATGTATGGTAAGTAATTCGCTTGGTCGATTCGGTTGAACAAGCAAAAAACAAAAACACAAAAGAAACAACGATGAACTTTACCAAAAAATTCCCCATAATTATTTTTTAAAATCAGTCATTCCACTTAACAATAAACATGCCATTATTCCTATTCAACAAAGCAATTCTGACATAAAAATCATAAAAAAAATTAAAAGGCTTTAACAAAAAACAAGAAAAGCCACATAATATTGCGGCCTCACTTGTTTTTTACATATTTTTTTTCATTTTAAACAACACTAATACTATTTACAGCTTTGTTTAACCTTTTAATTGTTTCGTCTTTGCCTATCATTTCGCAAATTTCAAAAAGATCGGCTCCCATCGATGCTCCAACTATGCAAATACGAAAAGCATTCATTACAACGCCAAAGCCCCATTCTTTTTCAGCTACAAAAGCCGAGAAAGATTCTTTCATCGAAAAGGCTTCCCAAGTTCCCTTGTAATCATCAAAAAGTAGCTATTTGCTCAATCATTTCAGGAACACCCTCTTTCCAACGTTTTTTCACATCCTTCTCGTTGTAAGTTGATGGCGTTTCAAAAAAGTAGTAGCCTTGTTCCCAAATATCGGGTAAAAAAGTGGCACGTTCTTTTAACATGGTTACAACTTTTACAATGTATTCAAAAGGCACATCAATTGCTTTTTCTTTTAATAAAACATTAAACAATTCGGCCACTTCGGTATCAGGTTTAAGCATCATGTACTGATGATTGAACCACTTAGTTTTTTCGGGATCGAACTTTGAACCCGACTTACCCACCCTGCTCAGATCAAACGCCTCGATCAATTCATCCATCGAAAAGATTTCCTGTTCGGTACCGGGATTCCAGCCCAGTAAGGCCAACATGTTCACAAATGCCTCGGGGAAATAGCCATCCTCGCGATACCCCGATGAAACTTCGTTGGTAAACGGATCGGTCCATTGAAGCGGAAATACAGGAAAACCCATTTTATCGCCATCACGCTTGCTAAGTTTACCCTTACCAACAGGTTTTAAAATTAGTGGAAGGTGTGCAAATTGTGGCGATTTCCATCCCAATTTTTGATACAAGAGCACATGCAAAGGCATCGATGGCAACCACTCTTCACCCCTTATAACATGGGTGATTTGCATTAAATGATCGTCAACCACATTGGCAAGGTGATATGTAGGCATGCCATCTGACTTAAACAATACTTTATCGTCGAGCCGATCGGTATTAAAAGTAACAGTTCCTCGAATGATATCGCTTTCGGTTACATCAATATTTACGGGCATTTTAAACCTCACAACGTATTTTTCGCCTTGTGCAATCATATTTTGCACTTCGGTAGCATTTATTACCAACGAATTACGCAATTGACCGCGGGTGGCTGCATTGTATGTAAAAGTTTCACCACGGCTTTCGTATTCGGCCCTCAATGCATCCAGCTCTTCGGGAGTATCAAAAGCATAATAAGCATTACCCGATTCGATTAGGCGCAATGCAAATTCCTTATACAATGCTTTACGTTCCGATTGTCGATATGGGCCGCAGGGGCCACCTTCCTGAACTCCTTCATCGATTTTAATTCCGCACCAGCGAAGGGCTTCCATAATATATTCTTCGGCACCAGGCACATATCGGGTTTGATCGGTATCTTCAATCCGCAACAAGAAATCGCCACCATGCTTGCGGGCAAACAAATAATTGAACAAGGCTGTACGAACGCCTCCCATGTGCAATGGCCCTGTTGGGCTTGGTGCAAAACGCACCCGTATTTTCTGATTATCCATTCGAGTCAATTTTTAAAATGGCTACAAAGATAATGATACCTTGTTAAATTTGCCGAACAAAACAAAATGATTAATTTCAAAGCAAAATTTATTGAATAAATAGCATGAAACGAGCATGTAAAAACTCACATCCAAGTTGAAAATAATATTCTTCATGCGATCCCGATTGCAATCGGGACCATACGACCTTGAAAAATAAACAATTATCGTATGAAAAAGCATTCACTAAAAGCTGATATCTACCGGGTAATTTTTGAATCGGATACCAAAAGCGGCAAAACATTTGATATTGTTTTATTGATAATGATCTTGCTAAGTATAGCATTGGTAATGCTCGAAAGCATAAGTTCAATAAAAGAACAAACAGGTAAATTGCTATATTTCAGCGAATGGATTATTACCATTTTATTTACCATCGAATATGGCTTACGAATTTACAGTTCACCAAAACCTTCGGCTTATATATTCAGTTTTATGGGAATTATTGATTTACTGGCAATTATCCCAACGTATTTAGCATTTGGCATACCTGGTTTGCAATCACTTATAATTATTCGTTCGTTTAGGTTACTTCGTGTTTTCAGAATTTTGAAGCTTTATCATATAATGCGAGCAGGGCACATGTTGTTGCTGGCATTGCGCAACAGTGCGCTTAAAATATTCATTTTCATGCTGTTTATTATGATTCTGGTTATTTTGCTGGGAGGTATTATGTATGTAATTGAAGGAGGAGAAAATGGTTTTACAAACATTCCTGTTAGCATATACTGGGCGGTAATCACATTAACAACAGTTGGTTACGGCGACATCGTTCCGGTTACAGCATTAGGGAAGTTTGTATCAGCGTTTATCATGCTATTGGGTTACAGCATAATTGCCATACCAACCGGCATTGTTTCAGTTGAAATGTCGCGCACTTTTAAAGCCGAA
Source organism: Prolixibacteraceae bacterium (assembly GCA_035380005.1). GTDB lineage: Bacteria > Bacteroidota > Bacteroidia > Bacteroidales > Prolixibacteraceae > Roseimarinus. Next base: position 8,037 of record DAOSWJ010000068.1, read on the forward strand.
TTGCCACAAAACAAAACATGTAGCAACTGCGGCGAAACAAATCATATGAAAGATTCAGTGTATTGCCATAAATGTGGGGAAAAAATCTGATGATTATAGTAATATGAGCTACTGTATGTCTATTTTATAATTTAATATTTTCATTTGCCCTTTTCCCGACCAAATCTCATTGCCAAATTCAATATCAGCCAAAAAGAGATCAAAATCAATGTATTTGTTATTTACTAAATACATCATAAATGGCAAAATATTTAAATTGCCTTTATTTGAATTGTTTTTCTTTAAAAATAAAAAAAAGGGATATGTGTACCAGTTTGAATTTTTATATAAACAATATAACTCATCATTTATCAACAAATTATCATTTATCATATCAGCATCAGGGATTGTATTCGCATCAAGCCAAATCATTATTTCGGCTCTAATGTTATTATCTGAAGGGATACTGTTTTCCGAAATCCATATATCAAAAGAGGTATTATATATTCCACTAGAGGTGAATTCATAATCAAAAAATACTTCTAATTGACTAATCGATTTTAGCTGTTTTGGCAATAATAAGGTTGTTGAGCTATTGGCCCATGGGTTTTGACCAAACTCTACTCTTGGATAAGAAGGCATAATACTTAGTGAATCGAGCTCCCATCTCCAACCAAATATTCCTGGATCTAATGAATCGAAAAAGACACATTGAGAAAATAAAGAATTGTTTAATCCTGAATAAAAACCCCAAACATTATTCTCAACTTTATATTCATCATTTATTGTAAAAACAAATCCTTCATCGCAAAAAACCGAAAAAGTATCATTGGTATCGAATGGTTGTTTAAGTTCACATCCAGATAAACATAAAAACACTAAAATAATTAAGAATAATCTGAAAATAGTCATTTATGTTTTCTAAAAAAATAACAAAAAATACAACAACTCTAGTTAACGTTTATTGCATTGCTTTACCGGCCACCACTTCAAACAAATCAATTTTATTGAAATATATTTGAGCTAAACTCATTAAATCAGAGGCTGATATATGCTTCAGAGCTTCCATAAAACCATCGTAATGGTCATATTCCAAATCCGATTCGATTAAAGTTCGAAGGCTTTGCGATGAAGCAAATACCCCATCAAAACTTCTGATGGTTTCGCCCAACAAATAATTTTTAACCAAATTGAGCTCATCATCTTCTATTATCTCGTTCTGAAGCTTTTCAATTTCGAAATAGATTTCTTTTAATGCTGGTTGACAAAACTCAACACCAACTTCGGTTGAAATAGACAAAAATGCTGCATTTTTCAAGCTAAAAATTCCTGAACCAATTCCATAGGTATAACCTTTATCTTCACG
>DAOSWJ010000068.1:9481-12260 GCA_035380005.1 Prolixibacteraceae bacterium
CCCGGCTACAATAATCCGACAGTTATTGGCAGTGTAATATTTTTGGTGAAAATCGACAAAATGTTCTCTTTTAAGTTTGTCGTAATCGGGAAAAGAATTTGTATTGGCATATGGATGTGCTTCGCCAAAAACAACCTGCGAAAACTTTTTTTGTGCCAAAACTTTTACCTTATTGTTTTCGATAATGAATTGCTGCCTTTTTTTCGATATTTGCGCATTCAATTCTTTTTGTGGAAAAACAGGGTTTTTAATAACATCGGCAGCAACTTCAAGTATTTCATCGAGGTATTTATTGAGGGTAAAAACAGTTAATGAACCAAATTGCTGATCGGCACTCAGGTTTAGGTATGCACCTTTACTGTCAAATACTTCGGCAATAGCTTGAGCTGAATACTTTTTCGAACCTTGGTTCATAAAAGCATTTGTTAACCCCGCCACCAAATTGAAAGGTTGATACCATGTACCTGCCTCAAAAATAAAATCGATTTTCACCAACTCCTGACTACCGCCATTAAGCCCCCATACTTGAATGCCATTATCGAGTTTCCACTGCTCGGGCAATAAGTGCTCAATTGTATCGATGTTTGCTATTTCGGGACCATTTATGCGGTTAATCATGATTGCTTTTTAAGGTAAAACAATGTTGAACAATTTTGATCGGAAAACATGTTTTCGGCCAAATCGCGAATTTTTAATGAACTTACTTGCCTGTAAAAATCGCTTTGCCGATTGATCATCTCGGCATCGCCCATTAACTCGTATGCAGCTAACGAGATGGCTTTGTTTAAATAGCCAATTTCGGCATATATTAAATTAGCCTCTACTTTATTGATTACTTTTTGCAATTCGGCAGTGTTGATTACTTCGTTTTTCAATTTGTTCAACTCGTGCCATACAGCTTTTTGAGCAGTTTCAATATCGACACCATCAATCAACTTTCCTGAAACAGAAAACAATCCGGGGTCGTTATCGCCCGAAATATAAGCATCGAGCTCGCTGAACAATTGCTTTTCAACCACTAAATTGCGATACAGGCGCGACGATTGTCCATTCGACAACACATCCGAAATCAAATCGGCTACATAGTAATTCGGATGGAGCTTTTCGTGCATGTGGAAAGATATATACAAGCCATGATAGGGAACATTTCGTTCAACCAATTTGTGTCTGAGTTCTGTTTGTTGAGGTTCACGGGGTATCTCGTTGTTGGGCACCTCGCGACGGGGTATATCACCAAACCATTTTTCGGCCAAACGGAAAACCTTGTTCGCATCAACATTTCCTGTTACCGAAAGCACAGCATTGTTAGGTGCATAATATTTAAAAAAGAAATCTTTAACATCGGCCAAAGTAGCATTTTCGATGTGCGAAATATCTTTACCAATGGTTGGCCAACGGTAAGGATGTACTTTGTATGCCAAATCTTTCATTAATGGATAAACATCGCCATAAGGTTGATTCAGATAACGTTGTTTAAACTCCTCTATTACAACATTTTTTTGCACTTCGAGACTTCGTTCGCTAAAAGCGAGCTCGAGCATACGATCAGATTCGAGCCAAAAGGCCGTTTCGATATTTTGAACCGGAAGCGTAATGTAGTAATTGGTTAAATCGTTGGTTGTAAAAGCGTTGTTCTCACCACCCACATTTTGCACAGGCATATCGTAATTGGGGATATTTACCGAGCCACCAAACATTAAATGTTCGAACAAATGGGCAAAACCAGTTTTTTCGGGATGCTCGTTACGCGCACCAACATTGTAGGCAACATTTACGGCAGCCATTGGGGTGGTTTTGTCGACATGAACAATCACCTTCAATCCGTTTTTTAATATATGTTTTTCAAATAAAATCATCGGCTAATATCATTAAATAAAATGACAAACTAATAACAAAAACCCCTACCCAAAAAGTTGAATTTGATGAGACAAATTTACACCAACTGCTTAAAAACTTTTTTTCCTGTAAGCCACTTTTGGGCAGCTTCGGGTTCGAAGGCCGATAGCACCCCTTGTTCAATTGTAGTTTCAAATACCTGTAATTTATCGATACGTCCTTCGCGTAGCCGTGCCTGGAACCCTTCGTTCAGCATACGCCCCGCACGTAAAGGCATTTCGTACAAACTTGGAAATAAATTATCGTTTTCGGGCTGTTCCAAATCGAGCCGACAACTGGCTTCGCTCGACGATAAATAAATTCGGCAGGCAACAGGCCGAGCCTGATACGAAGTACAATATCCACCCGTTGGATGTAGCAATGGACATGGCATTTTAAATTTCAGCAAACTATCCATTTTTATTCCACGAGTTAAATCGGCTTTAGCTTCAAGCTTTTTTATTACACTTTCGACCAATTTACCGGGGTATTTTTTCTTTAAGAAATCGGCCAAATAAAGCAACTCGTAAGTAGATGCCAAAACAGTTTGATGACAACAAAAAGCGCAACCTTTACGGCATTCGGGCGGATTTCCTTCGGTTCGGCTACGACCAATAAACGAATCGATTAACTGATCGACAACAACATACAACTGCTTTTGTGCAGCAAATATATTTTTTATGCTAAAATCTTGCCCGATAAATGCATTACAAAGCCGATATCCATCGTTAAAAAAAGTTTCATCAAATTTTTGCCAATATTGTGTTTGTTCATCCATGTTGGTTAAAAATATCTCAAATAATCCGATCAGTTTTCGTACTGAACTTTTAAATCGATGCTCATTTGAGGGCTTACTTTATCTATTTTTTGCACATCATAAATTAAGGTCCACTGCCCTACTTCC
>DAOSWJ010000069.1:0-4521 GCA_035380005.1 Prolixibacteraceae bacterium
TCGTTTCGAAAAAACCCATACAAACTTTTTGGGCACGTATGGAAGTGTTCCTGCAATAACTTTGTTAAACATGGTATTTAGGTTATTGATGTTTATGTTTTTTTTTTTGTAATCTTTTTTTAAAATTACCAACACGCCCAATTTGAATGAATGATGATTGTCAGCGATGGTGTATGATTTTTGGCACTTAAAGCCGACATGTTTTTGCGCATTTTTGAATTTTAACTTTTATGTATCGTCAGAAAAATTATCTTTGTCGTTGCTTATTAAATATTGAAAAACAGATGAAGAAATTACCACTTATTTTGAGCATTATAGCTTTAGCCGGCATGGTTGTTTTGTTTGTAATGAATTTTACCGGAAAAGAAACTAGCGATGCAGGCGCCAATGTGAATGATAACGCCCAACTTAGCGGCGATTTGAAAATTGCGTATGTATTGTCCGATTCAATTTTGTTCAATTATCAATTGGCCATCGACCTGAACAATGATTTTATGAGCAAACAAAGCCAATACAATGCCGAGTTCAGCGAAAAAAGAACCAATCTCGAGAAACAGGCTGTTGCATTTCAGGAAAAATTGCAAAAGGGCGGTTTCCTTAGCGAAGAACGTGCAATACGCGAGCGTGACCGTATTTTGGGCGAGGAGCAGGATATGCAACGTTTAGATCAGGAATTATCGACAAAATTGGCACGTATGGAACAAGAAATCAATATCCAGTTGGTCGATAGTATTGTGAATTATGTGAAGGAATACAACCAGAAACATGGCTACACATACATTTTCAGCAATAGCGGAAATATTATAGTTGGTGCACAGCAGTTCAATATTACCAAGGATATTTTAGATGGTTTGAACAGCCGTTATACTGCATCGAAGAAGTAAAAAAGTAAACATATTTGTTAAAATATAAATCCGTGTGCTTATTTTAGTACACGGATTTTTTTTATGCCTATGGCCTTTGCTGATCAATATTTATCGAAACAAGATGCTCGCTTTACCTTTAGTGTTAACAATAATGAATTTAACGCTAAAATGGTTGTGGTTATTCCTTGCTACGATGAACCCAATATTGCCTATGCATTGCTTTCGCTTTTCAATTGCCTTCAACCCGATTGTAATGTATTGGTAGTTGTGGTAATAAATCATTCCGAAAATTCGCCCGATGAGGTAAAGGAGCAAAACCTAAAAACTTATGACGAAATTCAACAGTTAAAAGCAAATTCACCTACGTGGTTGTCGGTTGAGGTATTGCAAGCATTCGATTTACCGCAAAAGCACGCAGGGGTAGGGTGGGCACGAAAAATTGGGATGGACTTTGCTATTTCGGTTTTTAATAACAGTGATTGTTCCGATGGTACTATTATTTCGCTCGATGCCGATACCTTGGTTGCCAATAATTATTTTAGGGCAATTTCTGAACATTTTGATTTATATCCCAAAAATATTGGTGCAACATTGTTTTTCGAACATGTTATTGACGATAACAAATTGGAGCAAGCCGTTGAACTATACGAATTGTACATGCGATATTACAAAAATGCTCTGGAGTTTGCTGGCTTTCCTTGTTCGATGTACACCGTCGGATCGGCATTTTGCGTAAAAGCACAAGCCTATGTTGCTCAAGGTGGAATGAACAGGCGCAAAGCAGGCGAAGATTTTTATTTTTTGCATAAACTAGTACAGCTTGGCCCGATAGGTGAAATAAATAATACCGCTGTTTACCCTTTAGGACGTGTGTCGAGCAGGGTCCCCTTTGGTACAGGTCCGGCAATTGCAAAGTTTTTTGAAAGTAATAACGACTTAAGTTATACTTATCCGCTTGAGTCTATACTGGCTTTGATTGATGTTTTTGAAAATATTGATTTATTGTACAGTAATATTCTGTTTACACTCGACGATTTGACAGAAAATAAGGTTTTAAAGGAATTTTTAACAGCAATTGCTTTTGTCGATGAAATTAGTGCTTTAAGAAGTAACTGTGCTACAATAAACAGTTTCTCGAAAAGGTATTATCATTTCTTTAACGCTTTTAAAATATTGAAGTGGTTAAATTTTGCTATCGATAAATCATACGTTAAAAGCAATGTGATTGAGGAATCAGGTAAACTGCTGAGAATGCTAGATTTTGAATTTGATGGAGCTTCGAATGCTAAAATAATGTTAAACCGTTTTAGGGAGCTCGATAAAAACCGTATAATTTAATACCTTTGTGTCTTGTAATTCAACATTGAATAATATGGTTGTAGTATTAATAATAACCGCAGTTTTGGTTGGTCTTGCCGTTTTTGGATTGATGATTCAAATACTTTTCTCAAAAGAGCATAAATTCCCGAATATGCACATAGGCGGCAATAAAAACATGATAAAAAACGGAATCACCTGTGCACAATCGTGGGATAAAATTGAGCAACGCAATGCACGTAAAATTGAAGTAGAAGGCTTGCGACTTAAGAAACCTTAGTCGTTAAAATAATTCTGTTCTTCGTAATTGCTGTTGTCATTTTGATAATCCGACGGTGATCTGAGTTTAATTTTCAAAATAATTGGGTTGCGCAGTTTGCTTAATTCGTCAAGCACAACTTCGAAAGCCATTGGAACATAATTGGTTTCACTGTTCATTAGTTGTCTCATGCGACGAGGTGCAACTAAAAAAACAAGCTCATTGTTATCGGTTAGTGCTTGTGCTTTGTCGAAAGCAGAAATGCCTGCATCTTCGGAGTAAATATGGGTTTGATTGGTTTTTTTGTCAATAATAATGTGAAACAAATCGCGTTTATCTGTATTTGTAAAGTTGAGGAAGAAATAAGCAAAGCTGTCGTTTTCGAGGTATTTCTTCACCGAATAGTATCCGGCTTGATTGATTTTTTTGAACGATTCATCGCTTTCTAAGTAATGATAATCAAGTGGAAGCATGTAGTTGCCATAATCGAGTTGATAAGTTGGTTCTACTTTGTCGTTTTTGATAGAATAAACTGTATTCCCCAATAGCTCCCAAAAAAGCAAATCGTTTTTTCGGTGTTGAAATGCATAGCCTTCGGTTGGTGTGCAATTGGTTGTTAGGCGCATCAGTTTATCTGTAATTTTCCCATTGTTGTCGGTTTTAAGTAACCTGAACGGTGTTTCGCTGTTTCTCCACCCTGTGTAAATCCAATATTGGCCGTTGTTGTCGCGGGCAAAATCCGATGGGTTAAATAGAAATGAAATTGTGCTTTTGGTGCTTCCATCGTAAGCATAACGAGTAATTGATGAGTTTTCGAAGTTGTAAAGTTCAACCAAGTTACGGTAGGGGTCGATATTGAATTTAACCGGATTGCTCAGGTCTGGGTCGTTAGCCGAGGTTTGTTTCTTTTTTTCACAAATGGTATTGAGCAATTCGCCATTGAGGTTAAACCGGAAAACGCATTGTGTTTTTCGGTTATCGAGAATAAAATAGTTTTCGTCATCAACCCTCATTTCCATGTCGGGCATAATGGTTCCATAACGCTCAATTTGAAGTGCAGTGTAGCTAACCTGGTCAATCAATTCCGATTCGATGAAACTGTCGCCATAGGGTTCGGGAATGTAAACTTTTGTTTGTGCAAAAGTAACACTAACGATAAAGGTGATAAGGGTACAAAAAATTCCAAATCGCATAATATTCATTTTTCCCGGTTAATAATATTTATTCGTAAATAACGTATTGCTGAAAACCTCTAGACATAAGTATTTGATTTTCGCCGTTTTCGTCGGCATAAATCAAAAATACATCAATGTCGCTTTGGTTAACTATCAATTCTTGTGCCTTTTTTAACCCCATGACCATAAAAGCTGTTGCGAAGGCATCGGCTGTCATACAGTCGTTGGCCATTACGGTTGCCGAAAGCAGGCTGTGTTCAACGGGGTAGCCATTTTGGGGGTCAATGGTGTGAGCAAATTTTTTGCCGTTCTCGTAATAAAAATTGCGGTAATTGCCCGATGTTGCTAAAGCTTTGTTTTTTAAACCAACAATAGCCTGTAATGCTGTGCTTGTATTTGTTTCGTCTTCTTTGGGTTGGTTAATTCCAATTCGCCAGTCGATACCTTCTTTATTCACTCCTTTAGCCACTACTTCGCCCCCAATCTCGACCATGTAATTTTCACAGCCTAAGCGTTCGAGTAACATGCCAATTACATCAACCGAGTAGCCTTTTGCTATAGCGCTAAAATCGAGCATAATGCGTTTGTCATCCTTTTCGATTTGATCGTTGCTGAGTTTTATTTTTTTATAGCCAACAAATTGTTTTATGCTGTCGATAAGTTGTGGGGTTACGTTTTCTTTCTTTTTAAATCCAAACCCCCAGGCATTAACAAGTGGGGCAACAGTAGGGTCGAATGCTCCATTGGTTTGTTCGGCTATTTGCATTGAACGTAAAAACACATTGATGAATAGCGAATCGAGCTCAACGGTTTGATTGGTGTTTACTTTTGAAAGCACCGATTCTTCTTTGTATGTCGATAACGACATGTCTAACCGTTGTAGTTCATTTTCAATTTCAAACTG
>DAOSWJ010000069.1:4621-12227 GCA_035380005.1 Prolixibacteraceae bacterium
AACCACGATGCGCTTTCGTTATACCGATAAACGTTAGTACCGAAGTTTTCCTGAACATATTTTGCAAATTCTTCGAATTGGTCGCCACCAAGGTTAGCTCCCGAAAGGTTTCCCTTAATACCTGTTGGGCATTTGGTGTAGCGGCTCCACATTTCGGCTATATTGGGCTTGTTCATTGCCAATAAAAACTTAACAGCTTCGTCGCGGTTGGGTGCATTTTTGGGTACGCCCCAAGTAACCTGATATGCGCTTGGGTAAACTATATGCGGCTTAAACGAAGGGAGTTCGGCTGGCATGCACCGTAGCACTTTTTCATTGTCGATCCCTTTCCAAATGTTGTACATCCACGATCCGTTAATGTAGAACAGGCATTCGCCGTTGAGCATCATGTTGTGAGTTGTGCTCCATTCGGTTTCTTTCCACGATGGGTGAAGTGGTTGGTACTTCGCAATGGTTTCGAGTGCTTCGAGTGTTTTTCCCCAGGCATTTAACCTTTTTGTTGTAATTTTTGGAGTCAAAAATTCTTCGGGGCTGTCGAGCAACGATGAATACAGCACAATGCCCAATGTAGCGGCTGTTTCCCAAACATACGATTCGTAAATTGGTATGATGTAATCGTTAGGGTTTTGTTGATTGTAATTGTGCAAAGCTTTTAAGTAGCCGGCAAAATCGTCGAATGTCATTCCAAATTGTTTGATTTCGATTCCAATTTTTTTGGCAACATCCAAATTGCACCATAGTGCCCAGTATTGGCCTTCGACAAAAGGTCCCGGAATGGTTCCGTTCCATTCTAGTTTCGCATTCTCACTAAGTAATTCTGGTATTGTGTTATCCCTGAACTCTTCAATATTGCTAAAATCGACAAAGTGATCTTTTGCCCAATCGGGATCGTTTAGTAAATTGGTTACCTCGCGGTATTCACCATTAAGCCTTATAATGTCCCAATCGGTAAGGCCTTCTTTTACAACTTTGGCTGTATATTTTTCGTTGCTTGTACGGTCCGAATGGTCGTAATAAATTTCCTCGGGAAACTTTAAGTTTACATTGATGTGCTGGTTTTCAAATTCATACACACGCGCAATGTTTCGCACAAAAAATTCCCTGTCGCCTTCGTTTAGCCAATGCCCAACAAAGTTAATGGTCGATGTTGCCTCAATTTTATCAAGAGGTTTCCAGTCTGAAATTATGCTTGTTTGTTGATTGCAGCCAACAATAAAAGTGCATGTAAATAAGCATGTTAACAGGCCGAAAAATATTGTTGATCTATTTTTCTTAACCATAGTAATCGATTTTAAAGTTAAAGCTATTGTTCTTCAACATTAAAGAACTTGATGCTACGTTCGAGTTCTTCGGCTTCAATCTTAAGCACTTTTGAGTTACGGGCCATTTCTTCGGCCGTGGCAGCATATTGTTGAATTATGAGGTTAAGATCTTGTATTGCACTGTTGATTTGGCTTGCTCCGTTGCTTTGTTCGTTACTCGAAACGGTAATGTCGTTAACCAGCTGCGATGTTTGTTCAATTTCGGGTGCCAAGTGCATCATAAAGTCGTGTGCATTGGTTGTAATCGAAACCGATTTTTCGGAAAGCTGGTTAATCTCGTCGGCTGCTTTTCGGCTGTTTTCGGCCAAACGTCGCACTTCGCCTGCAACAACAGCAAATCCGCGCCCGTGTTCACCAGCTCTTGCAGCTTCAACGGCAGCGTTAAGTGCCAGAATGTTGGTTTGGAAAGCAATGTCGTTTACAATGGATATTTTCTTCGAAATTTCCTGTATGTAACGCAAGCTTTCTTCTTCGCGCATAATTAATTGTTGAATGCCTTCAGCTGCTTTGATCGAAATTTGCTGGGTTTTTTCAGCGCTTTCGGTGTTGTTTTCAATCATTGCTGCCATTTCTTCAACAGCCGACGATACCTCTTCGGCCGATGATGCCTGGTGGCTCGATCCGCTGGCAACTTTCAACGATATGTCGTCGATTTGGTTACTGGTAACATTAACCTTTTCGGCACCGGTTGAAATGAGCATTACAATTTCGCGCAATTTTTCATTTAGCTTGTTTATTGCCTTGCCCAGTTGTCCAATTTCGTCGTTTGAGTTAATTTTTAGCTTTTTACTCGAAAGTTTACCATTTTGTATTTCGGTTAACCTTGCCAATACCAAGTTGATGTTATCGGTAAAGTAAACTTTCATTAAAAAGATGATTACTATTGAGGTTATTACTATACATAGGAATGAGCCCAAAATGAACATCCAAATTATTGACGATTTTTCGGCTTCAATACGGTCGAGCTTTGCATATACGAACAAATGCCCCAGAAATTTGCCGTCGTCGAGTTTTAGCGGGCTAATGCTCACAAAGTAGCGGTCGCCGCTTTTGTCGTAAACTTTTTCGTAAACATCTTCTTCAATTTCGTACGATAGCGCATCAAATCCATTCAGAATGCTGATGTCGGACTTGTTTTTGCCATTGTGTTCGGGGTTTAGCGAGAAATAAACCTTTCCGTTAGCTCCTACAATAATGCACTCTTCAACAGGTTCTCCAACCAGTTTTTCGAGTATAATCCTGTCTTCGGCCGATTCGTACCTGAGTAAGCCTTTCGACATTAAGTATCCGGGAGTATGAAAACTTTGTTCCAAACCTTGCTCAATTTGATTGGTGAAGCGGTTAATGTAAAACACGCCCAATGCAAACAAGGCAACAAACTCGGTTAAAATAATTAACACTCCGATTTTGTACGACAGGCGTTTGAATCTCAATTTTTTCTGTTTGTCCATTTTTCTTTCAATTAATTAGTCCCTATATAAACAGGTAGTGTAAGTTAGTTAGAATTCTTTGATAATTTATTAAAGTGTAGATAACAAATCTAAAAAAAGATATTTAAAAAAACTATGGGAATAAGCTGTTTTATAATATATCGGAATTTAATTTTAGCCCATGAAATACAATATTTATACCCTCTTTATGTATTTAAAAAGAATAAGGGAGCTATTTTTTTGATAGCTCCCTTGAAAAAGTATTGTTTTAAAAACTTAGTTTCCGAAATCGTCGAAGTGGATATTTTCTTTTTCAACACCAAGGTCGTAAAGCATTTTGTTTACAGCATTGGTCATGGGGCCGGGACCACACATGTAGTATTCAATATCTTCGGGCGCTTCGTGATCTTTTAAGTAGTTGTCGTGAATAACCTGATGAATAAAACCTACAGGCCCTTCCCAATTGTCCTCGGGTTGAGGGTCGCTTAAAGCAATTGTAAATTTAAAATTAGGGAATTGTTTTTCGATTGCCCTAAAATGTTCTTCGTAAAAAATTTCTCTAACCGAGCGAGCGCCATACCAATATGATACTTTACGTCCGGTTTTTAGTGTGTGGAATAAGTGGAAAAGGTGTGAACGAAGCGGAGCCATACCTGCACCACCGCCTATGTACAACATTTCGTTTTGGGTATCTTGAATAAAGAACTCACCGTATGGGCCCGAAATGGTTACTTTATCGCCGGGTTTGCGCGAGAAAATGTACGAAGAACAAATACCCGAAGGAACGTTGGCCCAGCCATTTTTTTGCCTGTCCCATGGTGGTGTAGCAATACGTATGTTAAGCATTACAATATTGCCTTCGGCAGGGTGGTTGGCCATTGAGTAAGCACGGTAGGTTTCCTCGGTGTTTTTCGATTTTAGATCCCACAGCCCGAATTTATCCCACTCGTCGCGATATTTTTCTTCAATAACAAAATCTTTGAAATCGCATTCGTATTTAGGAACGTCAATTTGTATGTAGCCGCCCGATTTGAAATCGAGGGTTTCGCCTTCGGGTAATTTAACTACAAATTCTTTAATAAATGTTGCAACGTTGTGGTTCGATACCACTTCGCATTCCCATTTACGAATACCCAAAACTTCTTCTGGTACTTTTATTTTCATGTCTTGGCGTATTTTAACCTGACAGCCAAGCCTCCAGTTCTCTTGTTGTTCTTTTCGTGTAAAAAAGTTTACTTCGGTAGGCAATATTGATCCACCTCCATCTTCAACCTGGCAACGGCACATTCCGCAAGTACCACCACCACCGCAAGCCGATGGCAAGAAAATACCATTGTTTCCTAAAGTTGATAATACTGTACCACCTGGTTCTACTTCAATTTCTTTTTCACCTTCGTTGATGTCAATTTTGACAACCCCCGATGGGGTAAGCTTTTTCTTGGCATATAACAACAGGCTAACCAACAATAAAATTACTACCAGGAAAAAGATTACACTGGTAAGGATAACTGTTGATTGTGTAGCTAAAAGAATCATATCTCTCTTATTTTAAATCGTTACAATTATAGTTTAATGCCGGAGAAGCCCATGAAAGCCAGCCCCATTAATCCGGTAATTATAAAAGCCATACCAAGTCCTTTAAGCGGTGCAGGTATGTTCGAATACTGAATTTTTTCGCGAATGGCAGCTATGCCTATAATGGCTAAGAACCAGCCAATTCCCGAGCCAATTCCATAAGTTGTGGCTTCGCCAATGTTAAGGAACTCCTTTTGTTGCATGAACAATGCTCCACCTAAAATGGCACAGTTTACGGCAATAAGCGGAAGAAAAATACCAAGGCTGGAATAAAGTGCCGGTGCAAATTTTTCGACTACCATTTCGACCAATTGTACCATCGATGCAATAACTGCTATGAACATGATGAAGCTTAAAAAGCTAAGGTCGACATCGGCGAAGTTGGGGCCTAGCCAAGCCAGGGCTCCTTCTTTAAGTACATAATTTTCGAGCAAGTAGTTTACCGGTATGGTAATGCCCAAAACAAAAATTACTGCCAAACCTAATCCTGTTGCAGTTTTTACCGACTTCGAAACCGCAAGGTATGAACACATACCAAGGAAGTAGGCGAAAACCATGTTTTCAAGGAAAATTGATTTGACGAATATGTTGATAATGTTTTCCATTTTACTTGATTTTTACACAATTTGACTACTTTTCTTCAATTAACTGGCGGTTTTTTGTGCGTTGAACCCAAATGATGATCCCTACGGTAATAAGCGCCATTGGCGATAACACCATTAAACCATTGTTGGCATATCCAAAGTTGTAAAAACCTTCGGGAATTACTTGGTAGCCCCAAATTGAACCCGAACCAAGTAGCTCGCGGAAAAAGGCAACAATAATAAGAATGATACCGTAACCGGCAGCATTGCCAATACCATCGAGAAAAGCTGGCCAAGGTTTGTTGCCTAGTGCAAAAGCTTCGAGGCGTCCCATTATTATACAGTTGGTAATAATAAGGCCAACAAAAACCGATAACTGCTTGCTTACGTCGTAAACAAAAGCTTTCAATACCTGATCGACCAAAATAACCAAGGAGGCCACAATAACCAACTGAACGATAATTCGTATTCGGTTGGGTATTGAGTTTCGAAGCAAGGAGATGATTACGTTAGAAAGAGCCAATACTGCCATTACCGAAATGGTCATTACAAAGGCTGGTTTCATTTGGGCTGTAACGGCTAAAGCCGAACAAATACCAAGTACCTGAACGGTTATGGGGTTTTGGCTGCCCAGTGGGTCGGTTAATAGTTTTAGGTTCTTCTTCGAGAACAATGTTTCTTTATCGCTCATATTATTCTGTTTTTTTCTTGTTGAAGAACTCGACATACCCCGAAAGGTCGTCGTATAACATTTGTTGAAGGCCCTTGCTGGTAATAGTGCCGCCCGAAATGGCATCAACCTTGTGTTGTGCCGGGGCAACTTCGCCTGCTTTGGCAACTACCAACGAAACAAATTTTCCGTTGTTGTCGAAAAGTTCTTTTCCTTTAAAAACTTCCTGGAAAGCGGGAGTTACAATTTCGGCACCCAAGCCCGGGGTCTCGCCTTGGTGGTCGAACGTGGCACCAAAAATGGTGTTTAAATCGCTGTTGAGGGCAACATAGCCCCAAATAGGCCCCCATAAGCCGGTGCCCCTTAGTGGTATAACATATTTGGTGCCTTGTTCGCCCATATTGGCTTCAAAAACAGGCATAACCCGCTCTTCGAGTGCTTTGGCATGTTCCTTTTTAAGGTCGATAGTAAAAGCATTGCCTTCAACCAATTCGCCTTTTGAATTCACAACGTACGAGTTGGTGATGGTTTGATCGTATATTTTTTCGGCCTCGGCAGTCGATGCATTGATGTTGATCGAGGTCAAAATATTTTTCTTCTTCTCAACTTCGATATTGCGCTTTTGAAGCGGTTTTAACGACATGGCAGTGAACGACAATATGGCCGCTACAATAATTACCATTACCGAAGCATAGATGAATGTGTATGTATTTCCGTTTCTATTCATTGTGCGACGTATTTATGATTGAACTTTAACGGTTGCCCGTTTGATGCGTTTGCGAATATTGCCTTGTACCACGTAATGGTCGATGAGCGGTGCAAATGTGTTCATCAGCAATATGGCCAACATCATGCCTTCGGGATATGCGGGGTTCAAAACACGGATAATTATTGCCATTACCCCAATCAGGAAGCCATAAATCCACTTTCCTTTTTCGGTTTGAGAAGCCGAAACAGGGTCGGTAGCCATAAATACGGCACCAAAAGCAAAGCCACCAAGGAATAAGTGGTGCCAGAATGGAATTTCCATGAAGGCATTAACAGCAAATATATTCAGCAATATTCCTACAAAAAGGGCTCCTAATGTAGTCGAAAGCATTATTTTCCAGCTGCCAATTCCGGTTATGATTAAGAATGCAGCGCCCAGCAAAATGGCAAAAGCTGATGTTTCGCCAACCGATCCGGGAATAAAACCCCAAAATGCATCCCAAATGTTATAGTCGAGTACGCCATTTAAGGCTAAGCCAAGCGGTGTTGCGCCCGAGAACCCGTCAACTACTTTATCGGCATTGTCGCCCAGTCGAATCCAAACACTTTCGCCGCTCATGTGCGAAGGGTAAGCAAAAAACAAGAAGGCACGTGCAATAAGAGCAGGGTTCCAAATGTTCATGCCTGTTCCGCCAAAAGCTTCTTTTGCAATAATTACCGAAAAGGCAACTGCAATGGCTGTCATCCACAGAGGCGTGTTAATAGGCAATACCAACGGAATAAGGATACCCGATACCAGATAACCCTCGTTAATTTCGTGCCCTTTAATTTGTGCAAAAGTGAACTCGATGCCCAAACCTACCAAGTACGATACTACCAGCGAAGGCAATACCCTTAAGAATCCGTAAATAAATACTTCGAAAAACGAAGTGTCGGCAATTTCGCCAATGGCTTTGAAGTGTTGGAAGCCAATGTTGTACATTCCAAACAGCATGGTGGGAACCAATGCTATTACCACAAAAATCATGGTGCGCTTCAAATCAATATAGTCGCGTATGTGCGATCCCTTTTTCGTAGTTGCATCCGAAACGTACAGGAAGGTTTCAAAACCTTCGAACACGCTTTGGAAAGGGTGCAATTTGCCTCCCTTCTCAAACTTTGGCCGATGCTTATCGAAAAAATTCTTTATTCCTTGTCCAAACATGAAAGTATTTTTTATGATTTTATACAAATGTTGAAAACCAATTTCTTAAGCCAGTTCTTTAAGCATGGTTGAAAAACCTTTGCGCAAAATTTCCTGCACCTCAATTTTTGAGG
>DAOSWJ010000070.1:0-12168 GCA_035380005.1 Prolixibacteraceae bacterium
GGGGATGAAAACCGGTGCCATTACGGTCCATTTGGCCGAGGCGCTACCCATAAACAAGTTGATAAAAGCAGTGAGCAAAATGAAGCTGATCATGAGCGGTATCATGCCAAAGCCCGAAGCTTGCAGAAATTCGGCACCCTTAATGGCGAAAATCAAACCCAAATTGGTCCATTTAAAATAGGCCACAAACTGGGCGGCAAAGAAAACCAGCACAATGTATATTCCCAGTGTTGACATGGCCTTGCCCATACCGTTCATCACATCGGTATCGTTTTTGATTTTTCGGGCACCAATGCCGTAAACAACGCCCAAAATAGCCGCACCCAAAAAAATGATGCTGATAATCCCTTTCATGAATGGAGAGTGGAGCAAGCTGCCTGTTTGAGAGTCGCGCAAAAAGCCATTTGCTGGTATGGTTCCCCAAAGTAGGAGTGCAACAATCACTAATCCGGCCACAAGTGCGAATTTCAATCCGCGTTTTTCGTCTTTATCGAGTTCGCCAATTACTTCGGCGGCCTGATCGCCTTTGTAATCGCCCAAGCGCGGAACAACAATTTTTTCGGTTACCCAAGTACCGGCAATGGCGATAAAAAAGGTTGAAGCAAACATGAAATAGAAATTGGCCGCAGGGTTTACCATGTACGAGCTGTCGATAATATGGGCAGCCACCTGCGAAAGGCCGGCCAGCAGCGGGTCGATGGTGCCCAGCAATAAGTTGGCGCTGTACCCGCCCGATACACCTGCAAAAGCAGCAGCCATACCTGCTATGGGATGCCTGCCCACTGCTAAAAAGATAATGGCGGCTAAAGGAATAAGCAACACATAACCCACCTCACTGGCAGTGTTCGATAAAATACCTGCAAAAACAATTACAAAAGTAAGCATTCGTTTAGGCGCCGACAATACCAAAAGCTTTAATGCTGCCCCAATTAACCCGCTACTTTCGGCAACACCAATACCCAACATGGCTACCAATACAACGCCCAGCGGGGCAAAACCGGTAAAGTTGCGTACCATTTCGGTAAGTATCAGGTGTAAGCCATCGCGGCTCAAAAGGTTAATGGGCACAATGGTTTCACCGGTCCCGGGGTGTATTACTGAAATGTCGAAAAGGCTTGTAAAAAACGATATGACCAAAATCAACAAAGCAAAAATTAAAAACAGGGTTGCCGGATGGGGCAGCATGTTGCCCACTTTTTCGATTACAGTAAGAAAACGGTCGAAACGGCCTTTGCCGTTGATCTTGTTTTTAGCCATACCAATTTTTTAAAAAGTTATCAATTCACAAAAAAACTAAAAAAAACCCATATAAAAGAATGACATATCCGATATTGAGGGAACATTCGTTTTTGATATTCTACATAAAAACCGAAAAACATTATCTTTGTTTGCCATTGATAAAAGCTTAAGCCTTTTTTTATGTGCTTTGGTTTTTTAAGTATTGTTTTATGGTCTTAATTTCAAACAGATAAGTTTATGTCCACAGGAAAAAAATATGTCGAAACACCTTTAATGAAACAATATTATGCCATTAAAGAGAAGCACCCCGATGCAGTGTTGCTTTTTCGTGTGGGCGATTTTTACGAAACTTTTGGAGAGGATGCCATTAAAGCTGCCGGCATTTTAGGAATCACTTTAACCCGCAGGGCCAATGGTGCTGCCAGCTTTGTTGAGTTGGCCGGTTTCCCGCACCATGCGCTCGATACTTATTTGCCCAAGTTGGTAAGGGCCGGACAACGAGTGGCTATATGCGAGCAGCTCGAAGATCCAAAAATGACCAAAACCATCGTTAAGCGGGGTATTACCGAGCTGGTTACTCCAGGGGTTTCCATCAACGACAATATACTGAACCACCGCGAAAATAACTTTTTGGCTTCGGTACATTTCGATAAAAAAATGGCAGGCGTGGCTTTTCTTGATATTTCGACAGGTGAATTTCTTACGGCCGAGGGGTCTTTCGAATATGTCGATAAATTGCTTAACTCGTTTCAGCCTAAAGAGGTGCTTTACCAGCGAGGCAAAGAGGTGATGTTTAACGAGCATTTTGGCCACAAATTTTACACTTTCACCCTCGACGACTGGGTTTATACCACCGATGCTGCAACCGACAGGCTTTTGCGACACTTCGAAGTTAAAACACTGAAAGGTTTTGGTGTGCACCGCCTCGAATATGGTGTGATGGCTGCCGGTGCCATTTTGCATTACCTCGATATTACCCAGCACCACCATGTAAAACACATTTCGAACCTGGCCCGTATTGAAGAAGATCGCTTTGTTTGGCTCGACCGCTTTACAGTACGTAACCTCGAACTGATCAACCCGCTTAACGAAGGCGGTAAAACGCTTGTGGGTGTTATCGATCGTACTTTAACCCCCATGGGTGCACGTATGTTGCGCCGCTGGGTTTCGTTTCCGTTAAAAAATGTGCAGGCCATTAACAACCGACTCGATGCCGTGGATTGTTTTTGCCAAAAAAACGAGTTAAAAGAACGCGTTGAAGACCATGTACGCGAACTAGGCGATCTGGAACGCATTATTTCGAAAGTAGCCGTTCAGCGCATTAACCCGCGCGAAGTAGTTCAGCTTAAGATAGCCTTGCAAGCCATTTCGCCCATTAAGCAGCTTTGTGCTCAATCGGGTAATGCTACGCTCGAAAAATATGCCGAACAGTTGAACCCTTGCCAACTGATTGCCGATCGGATTGAAAAAGAGATTTATCCCGATCCGCCTTCGCAGCTTAACCGCGGCGGTGTTGTTGCTCGTGGCGTAAATGCCGAACTCGATGAGTTGCGCGACATTAAAACTACCGGTAAAGATTTCCTGTTAAAAATGCAGGAGCGTGAAATTGAACGCACTGGCATCACCTCGCTCAAAATAAGCTTTAATAACGTTTTTGGATATTACATTGAGGTACGAAATACGCATAAAGATAAAGTACCTGCCGAGTGGATCAGGAAACAAACACTTGTTAGTGCCGAGCGCTACATTACCGAAGAGTTGAAAGAATACGAATCGAAAATATTGGGTGCCGAGGAGAAAATCCTTCAGTTGGAAGGGCGTTTGTTCGACGAACTGGTAAATGCCTTAACGGAATACATACAAGCCATACAACTGAATGCTAATATTCTGTCGCAAATCGATTGTTTGCTTTCGTTTGCATCGGTTTCGACCGATTATGAATACCTGCGCCCCGAAGTGAACGATTCGCATGTAATTGAAATTAAAGAAGGTCGCCATCCGGTTATCGAAAGGCAAATGCCCATTGGCGAAAGCTACATTTCGAACAGCGTTTATCTCGACCGCGACGAGCAGCAGGTAATCATTATCACCGGGCCCAATATGTCGGGTAAATCGGCGTTATTGCGCCAAACTGCCCTCATTGTACTTTTGGCGCAAATAGGCTGTTTTGTGCCTGCAAAAGCAGCAAAAATTGGATATGTCGATAAAATTTTCACCCGTGTTGGGGCATCGGATAATATTTCGCTTGGCGAATCGACTTTTATGGTAGAGATGAACGAGGCAGCAAGTATTTTGAACAACCTGTCGGATCGCAGTTTAATTTTACTTGATGAGCTTGGCCGCGGAACCAGCACCTACGATGGTATTTCCATTGCATGGTCGATAGTTGAATACATACACGAACATCCAAAATCGAGGGCAAAAACCTTGTTTGCAACCCATTACCACGAGCTAAACGAGATGGAGCACGGTTTTAACAGGGTGAAAAACTACAATGTTACCGTAAAAGAGATCGATAACAAAGTTATTTTCTTACGTAAGCTTGTTCGTGGTGGCAGTAACCATAGTTTTGGTATTCACGTTGCACGAATGGCCGGCATGCCCAAAAGTTTGGTAAAACGATCGGAAGAAATATTGAAACAACTGGAGGATACGAACCGTAAAGACTCCCTTTCGAAACCCCTCGATTCAATTGGTAATGAGCGCGAAGGCATGCAGTTGAGCTTTTTTCAGCTCGACGATCCAGTGTTAAAACAAATCCGTGATGAGATTTATAACCTCGATATTAATAATTTGACGCCTATTGAGGCTTTGAATAAGTTGAACGAAATCAAGAAAATAGCAGGGGTTAAAGGATAGAATAGCAAAAAATGAAGCAGATTTTTCAATAAAAAAAAGCTTACATTTTTTGAGAATAGAAAAATGTTTTATATTTGCAACCGCTTTCGGGCAAATAGTTCTTTAAAATATGCGGGAATAGCTCAGTTGGTAGAGCACGACCTTGCCAAGGTCGGGGTCGCGAGTTCGAGTCTCGTTTCCCGCTCATTTTTTGAAATTCCATTTGGGAGTTTCTGCACAGGGTCGCCCGGATGGTGGAATGGTAGACACGTTGGACTTAAAATCCAATGGCCATTATGGCTGTGGGGGTTCAAGTCCCCCTCCGGGTACTTTAAGTTCTTAAATTAGTTTGCTGAAATAGCTCATCCCGATAGCTATCGGGAGGTAGAGCACAAACCTTTAGCTAACGAATCGGGGGTTGCGAGTTCTTTATAAATTATTGGCAAAAAATGCGGGAATAGCTCAGTTGGTAGAGCACGACCTTGCCAAGGTCGGGGTCGCGAGTTCGAGTCTCGTTTCCCGCTCCAACGAACCTCAGTACAAATAGTGCTGAGGTTTTTTTGTGTGAAAAGTTCGCAAAACACAAAACGAGACGAGAAGTCTATCCCGCCGCTTATGGCGGGAAGTCTCGTTTCCCGCTCCAACGAACCTCAGTACAAATAGTGCTGAGGTTTTTTTGTGTGAAAAGTTCGCAAAACACAAAACGAGACGAGAAGTCTATCCCGCCGCTTATGGCGGGAAGTCTCGTTTCCCGCTCCAATGAACCTCGTTACAATTAGTGATTTTCTTTTCTAACTTCGACACTGTGACATTCAAAAATTTAAATTATTGTTCCGCAAATATGAAAAGTGCTATCCTTTAGTCATTTAAAAGACCGGCAACCTCTTCTTTTAGTTTAGGTAGATGGTTTATCACAATACTCCAAATTAAATCATCTGAAATTTTATCATAACCGTGTATTATCCTATTGCGAGTCCCAATAATTTTTTCTGCATTGTCAAGTTTGAACTTTTTATCTTTCTTTAGTATCCTATTAACAGCTTCTCTAATTATTTCTAAATTTCTTTCAATTGCCCTTTTCGTCTTAATTTCGGAAATATACTCATTAAAAATTTTTGGTTTCCTATCGTAGTAGCTGTCAATCTCATCAATCGATTGCAGGACATCATACAGCCAAGTCTTTATTTCGTTATCCATAAATCATTTGTTTTGAAGAATCGATAGACTGTCTGAGGTATGGATTTTTTATCGCTTTGTCCTCTAGTAAATCTACTTGCCTTTTTAGCAATATTTCCAATGATGATTTTAAATCAAAATAATTGTCAGCATAATCATATAAGTCAACATCCGAGAAATCAACAATTAAGTCAATATCACTTGATTTATTGAAATTATCGGTCAGTATGGAGCCAAATACAAATAATTTGGCAACTCTATGTTTGTAACATAAAGCTCTAATATTATCCATATTCTTTTCAATAATGCTCATAAGCCAAAAATACCAACTTTTTAATCTTTACGCAATTCTATTGTTTTGGCAGTACTTATATTTTGAATTCCATTCTTTCCCTAAGTAAAACATCGGGCATATCGCTTATACTGTATCAAAAATAGGTTATATAGTGAACCTCGTTAAATAGATAACTTTTTTTGTGAGAAAAAGATCGAGTAACACTAAACGAGCAGTGAAGTCTATCTCGCCGCTTATGGCTGGAAGATTTTGTGAACTTTCAGCCTCTTAAGTAAATAAATAAGCCCGAATCCTCTCGAACCCGGGCTTTATCATTTGTGTGTTCATGAAAAAAATTGCGTCTGCTGAATAAGTTATCTCGAATAATAACGACTCATGGGTTCCGATATTACATCGGTGTGCAAAACTTTCCAGGTGCTTAGGGTCGATGAATCTTGAAGCTCGGCCCTCAATTCACCAAGCTGTTCAATATGTAGCTCTGCATAAGAATATTTGACTTTCGCATCAACGCTTTTCACAACGGTCCCTTTTATCTTAGCGAACGATTTTTGGGCTATTTCAAGGCTGATGTGGTCAAATTTAACATTATAGTTGACGTGTATTTCGCCTGCTTCAGCAAATATCCCAATCGAATCGCTTGCAAACCCATTGATGTTCAGTCGTGAATTTTTAACGGTTACAGTTTTAAGGCCAGAGCAGTTTATGTTTCTTCCCCAATTACCATCGTGGTTTGGCCAGCTAAGTTCCAAGGTATCGCCTTTCAGCTCAAATTTGGGGAACAATGCTTCAGTTTTTGAATCGAAATGCACAATGGCTGAATCGGTTTTGGCTTGTACTAAATTAACGTCTGCGCTGTTGAGCAGCACCAAGTGTTTAAACGGAGGAAGGGCTATTGCTGCTTGTTGAATACCGTGGTGCTGTTTATCCTTATCGAACTGATAAAGCAATGAAAGCAGAAAAAGCCCTACCAAGCTTAAAAAGCCGATCAATATGATATTACTTGTTTTCATGGTTATCATTTAATTGGTCCAACAATGGTTTGAGTTCTTCCTTTGACAAGTTCAGCAGTTTAACCTGACGCATAAACTCGGGTAAGTGTACCTCGAAAAACTCTTCTTTTCGCATGTTAATGATTTGCTGCGGGGCACTTTCGGTAACAAAAAAGCCGATGCCGCGCTGGTTGCTGATGATGTTGTC
The DNA here is from genome assembly GCA_035380005.1 of Prolixibacteraceae bacterium. Classification (GTDB taxonomy): domain Bacteria; phylum Bacteroidota; class Bacteroidia; order Bacteroidales; family Prolixibacteraceae; genus Roseimarinus. The sequence goes on from DAOSWJ010000070.1 coordinate 6,746, forward strand.
GCGTTGTAATTCCATATAGGTTCGCATTATGGTGTTTTGGTTTACGCCCATGGCTGCTGCTTGTTCGCGTACCGATGGGATTTTACTTCCTACGGGGAACTCTCCCGAGATGATGTTGTCGCATATATTGTCGGCAATTTGCTGAAAAATGCCTTTGGTTTCCTTGAATTCCATTACGATGCCTCCTTTTCTTTAAGTTTAAAGTAGGTAAAGGCCATTGCAACCAGACCTATAAAAGCAAATACCAGCGTACCGATAAGGAATCCATGCTCTGAGCTCACATTGTGTTCCAGTTTTACCATCCATGATTGATCTAGCTTCAACTTTTCGAATAACAGATAAGTGTAACCTATGACAGAGAGCATTAACAATCCCACAAAAACAATCGTTTTGATCAAAGGTAATTTACGAAAGGTAGCCGACCCTGCCAAAGCTAAAACAAAAGCCAATACCGACAAGGTGAATATCATTCCAAAAAGTCCAGGTTCTAAATCGGAAGTAAGTTTTTGGAAAGAAACTGTTTCGAAAGGGAAAGTGGATATTCCATTAACAGTTGCAGAGCTTACTTTACTTGGAATCGCGAGGGCGTTCCTAAAGCCTACGGCCATACTACTCGAAACGTAGAAGATTGAAGGGTACAAAAGCAGAAAAAACACTATTTTATAGATAAACTCGTAAAGAAAACGCTCAAAGGCCGAAACGGGTATCATCAGTTCGGTAATGGTACGTTCTTTCGAACGGAATGCCGTGAAAGCAAAACCTGAATACAAGAGCCCTGTAATGTAAAAGCCAAACATAAAAATAACGTCCCAATTCGAATTCCAATGAGAATGAGTGTTCTTCATATTTAACAAGCTTATTGCAAAAATGGCGAACCATATCGCCCCCCAAAAAAGCAGGGTTTGACGGTAATTTGAAATAATTGAACAACTTGTGTATTTGCCAAAGCGTTTGAAGCTAAAAAATTGATTTGTTTTCATGTGCTTTCTAATTTAAGTTTACGCCTTGAGTTACAGCATTGAACAGCAGTTCGATATCAACCGTTGTGGTGCCCGATTTGCATTCTTTTAGAACTTTAAAGCCGCCCGGAGCTACTTCGGAATACAGTACCTCGCCCTCGGTAAGTTGGCTAACAGTAGTAAAAGAGTAGTTCTTCGAAATATCCCAAATGGAGCTATGCATTTTTATCTTTCCCCGATCGATAATCAAAATCGTGTCGATAAGGTTTTCCACATCTTTCACCTGGTGGGTAGAAATAAGCACCAACTGATCGTTGTTGAGTGAGCTGGCCACTACTTTACGAAAAATGGCTTTCGATGGTATATCCAGACCATTGGTAGGCTCGTCGAGCACCAATAATTTGCAGTTGGTTGAAAGCGCAAAGGCAATCAGAAATTTTTTGTGTTGCCCATACGACATTTTTGTGAGCCGGCTTTTTGGATCCAACTCAAAGTCGATCATAATTTGGTGCAACTTCTCAAAGTCGAAACCCGGGTAGAAGCGCGCGTGAGCTTTCACGTATTCGCTTATTTTAACCCCGGGCAGTTCATACTCTTCGGGAACAAAGTAAACTTGTTCTAAAAATTGTGGCTTACGGTTAAAGGGTGTTTCGCCCAAAACCGTGATGGATTTCTCCGATGAAGCCAGTAACCCGGTGAGCAATTTGAGCAAGGTTGATTTTCCGGCCCCGTTTTTGCCCAAAAGCCCAACTATGCTGCCTGCTTCTTCGCTAAAGCTAAGCTCGTTAAACAGCTTGGCTTGTTTGCCGTACTTAAAATTTAAATTGTTGATTTCAATCATGGCTATTGATTTACTGTTATAGAATACTAATACAGTGCAAATGTATGAATAGTTTTTATAAAAACAATAGTTTTAACAAAATTGTACACCTTAGAGTTATCGAATGTTGTAATTGGCCGATAATAAAGTAGATGCAGAAAAAGGATGCACGAGAATTTTGGTGTTGGGTTATTCTGTCACAAGAATTTTACCAACATTTTCGCTTACCAGCCAGTTGCGTACATCGTTGTTTTTTGTTTCGAAAGTGCAGTTTTTAAAACTAACCATATCGGTATGGCGAATAAAAAACGCCCAGGCAGGGGTGTTGCCAAAATAGCTTCCTTCGGGATATTTGCCATCGTATTCCATTACGGTTTGGTTATTGCTTTTTTCGCCACCCTTAAGAGTAAGCTGTACATTTTCGAAGCTGATGTTTTGCACATTATGGCCTTTAATACCGGTAATAATTGATGGATATTGTTGCGTAAAAGCTTTTCCTTTTATGTTTTTGAACTGGATATTCGAGATAGCTCCAATTCGTGGTTTTCGGCCAGGTACTGTACGTTTTCTATCGGCAAGCAGAATAAAGAATGCTTGTCCGCAGTTTTCGATAGTGCAATCGGAGAAACAAAGGTTATCGATAATTGCACCATCCATCGATTCGATAACAATGCCTGTATTTTGGAAAGCATTTTTAAGTGTAAGCCCCGAAACGTCGAAGTTCAAAAAAGAGCCCAACCCATCGGTGCCCAGTTTAAAGCAGTTCCCGGCCCTAACATTCAGTTTGTCGATAGTGCAATTACGCACAACAACATTTTTACAGCCAAATTCGCTGCCGCTTTTGAAACAAATGCCATCGTCTTCCGATTTAATATTGCAATTTTCGATCAGCACGTTGTGGCAATCAACAATGTCTATTCCATCGCGGTTGGGAGTAAGTGTGCCCGAGTTGATGGTAAGTGTGCTAATTGTAACGCTGTCGCATTCAATGTACACCTGTGTCCAGCAAGCGGGGTCGAGCAGGGTTAAGTTCGATACTGAAATGTTTGTTGATGCAACAAAGGCAAAAATTCCGGGGCGGTCTTTTTCTGTACCCAATTCTTTTGTATTGAGCCAAGGCTCAAAATCGCCCTGCCCATCGATGGTGCCACTGCCTTTTATATGCACATTGCTTACATTTTTCCCGTAAATAAGCCTTCGTTGGCAATCGTCGAGCATGCGGTTAGGGTAGCGGGTTTCGATTAATTGCGAGGGATAATATTTTTGGCTGTTGTTTTGTATTCCAAGCAAGGTCGCTGTTGAATCAATAAAAATTGTAATGTTGCTGGCTAATTTAAGTTGCCCGGTTAAAAAAGTGCCATTGTGCAAATAAACTGTTCCTCCAGTTCCTGCACAAGCATCAATTGCTTTTTGCAGTGCCTCCATATCAATTTTTTTCCCATCACCTACAGCACCAAAGCTAAATACATCGAAAACAGGTTCCGATAACTGAGCAAAAGCATTGGTGTACATAAACAGAGCAAGATAAATAGTTACGAGTTTTGTCATTCTTATGTAAGATTTAATACTTTTCAACAAATAAGTTTTGCAATATTGATATGAGCAAAACAATCGCAAAATACAAAACAAAAGCAATAATTGTCGATTTAAGTGCTTTTTAATACCTTATAATAGTTAATTTTATGCTTTTCAATAACTTTATAATTAAACTATTATGCGTTTTCGATTGATGATTTTCTTGTTAATGGCATTTTTTGCCCTTTCCGCCCAACAGTCAACTAATCAAATACTTCTTACAGGTGCATCGTTTGCTACATCGAATAATGGTTGGTTTGAATTTGCTTGTGAAGCATTAAATGCCACGCCGCTTAACCGTGCAGTGAGTGGAGAATCGATTGTTCACACTGCCGAAAAAATGAATGACGGCACACTCTATTCAAAAGCCGAGTTGGAAAGCATCGATGCTTTAATAATTATGCATGTGCACGAAAAAGATGTTTTTAACGATCCCAACTCGTGGCTCAGGAATAAGTATTACGATTACCAATTTCCTATGGATATGAGCAATTATGTAGGGGCATATGATTATGTGATTAAGCGTTACATAACCGACTGTTATCAGTTGAAATTCGATTCTGCTTCGGTATATTTCAATGCTCCGGCTGGAAAGCCTGCCATAATTGTATTGTGCACCCATTGGCACGATGCCCGTGTAACTTTTAATACTACGGTTAGGCAGTTGGCGCAAAAATGGGGCTTGCCCATAATCGAGTTCGATAAAAATATTGGTTTTACAAAAGATGAAATACATCCGGTAACCAACGATCAGTATAGCCTCATTTTTTCAAACGATACACAAGAGCAAAACGGTGAGGTTTACGGTTGGCACCCTCTCAATGGAGATACATATATTCAGCGTAAAATGGCTGCCATTATGGTGCATAAAATGAAACAGATTTTGCCGCTTTATGAATGATCTAGTTTTTCTGAATTTTTATATTTGAATTCGGTGGGCGACATTCCTTCCTTTTGTTTGAAAAACCGGCTGAAATAGTGGATCGACTCAAAGCCAAGCTCGTTGGCAATGGCTTTTATGCTTTTATCGCTGTTGGTAATCAATTCCTTCGATTTCTGTATTCGAAGGTTGAGGTGGTATTGATTGGCCGACATGCCCGTGTAGCGTTTAAACAAACGCCTGAAGTTTGAATAGCTCACATGGTACCTTTGCGAAACTTCTTCAATATTAAGGTTACGATGCAGGTTGTCGCGAAGGTAAAGGCATGCTTTGCGAATAATTCGCTCCATTTCCTTATTGGCAAATTCGTTGTTTTTGAAAATTGAAATTACCCTTGCCAGCAAGTAAACCAATTTGCCGGCACATTCGTGTTGGAATCCTGGCCGTTCATCTTTTGCCAAACCTATAATGTCGTTAAATTCTTGCAGAATACTATTTTGAAAGCCAATGCGAAGAACCGGTGCTTGATCGGAGAAGATTTTATTCTTGAATAAAATGTTGGTAATTTCGCCGTTAAACCCGATATAGTGTTCGGTCCAGCCGGTTTTTGGTTCAGGTTTATATCGGTGCCACATGCCGGGGAAAAGTATCAGTAATGTACCCGGCACAATTTTGTAAGTTCCTTTTCGGGTTTCGATTATTCCGTTACCATTCGTTATATAATTGATTTGAAATTCGTTAAGAATTCTGCCATTTTCCCAGTTAAAATAGTGCGAGCCAGGGTGCTTGGGTAAAGGATAAATACTTCGGGGTAAAATTTCCGAAGTGCCGGCAACGTTAATGTATAAACCCCATTGAATGTCGTCGTCGCTGGCTGTTAGGTATTTAAAGTCGTCGTTCATGCTTTTTTTCAAATATAATAAAGAATAATAATAACTTCGATTCGTTGGTCAAAAAATGCAACTTATTAATCAGATAATGCATTGTTGAAGGCTAATAATCAGCATAATTTTGAAAACAGTAAAAAAATCAACTGTGGTCAAATACAACAAAACTAATTAAATCTATCGTTATGCAGGTAATTTTAGGAATAATTTATCACTCATTGGGTGGTGTTGCTTCGGGCAGTTTTTACATGCCTTTTAACAAAGTAAAAAAGTGGAAATGGGAAACCTATTGGATCATAGGT
>DAOSWJ010000071.1:0-3858 GCA_035380005.1 Prolixibacteraceae bacterium
AACGATCGAACCTGCCAAGCTCTAATACCGTTTGCGCCACCGGTAAAATAACGTCTTTCGAAAGGCATTACGTTAAAGTTTCCATAAGGAAAAGCAATTCCGGTAAAAATCCTGCTGGCAAACGAGTTATATTTATTGAAACGGTATCCGTAACGGTAATCAAAATCGGCTTTCAGATACTGTGCAAAACGCGTATTAAAATACTCGAAATAAGGCGACTGGTCACCACCAACACTTTCGTCGGGCACAACCTTAACCCGGCCTGTAATTGTGCTCAAACCCCACAGCACATTACCGGCACCTTCGAAATTAAGCCTAAAGTAGCGGTAATCGTTTCGGCGGGCTCCGGCCTGACTATTATATGTAATGCTATAGTTGCTGGCCGATATAATGTGATCGGTATAACTGCTTATAATGTACAAATCTTTAATAGGCTCCATAAAGGTTGGGTTAAGACTGAAAATGCGCACTGCATTCAAGTCGAGCAAATTAAAAGTATGGCTAAAATACCTGTTCGACCGCCACCGATAACCTAAAGTTGTATTTAAAATTGTACGGGTATAATCGGGGCGCTTCTGGTAATTATAAGCAACCGAAAAGGAAGTAAATGGGGTTGAAAAAAAATTGAACAATTTTTGGTCGAAAGGGAACTTAAAACCGGGGATACTCAAACGCACATTACCACCGTATTCAACTGTATTGAAATCGCCATATTCATCGTTAATGAAGGCCTCTTGCCGTTCGGTAGCGCCTTTTAGGTTTATATCAAAAATTTCGGCACCTCCAAATAAATTACGGTGCTGATAGTTAATATTACCGGCTATACCAAAATTACCCGACGTATTGGTTCCTTCAATGTCGAAAGAATATCCTTGCAAAGTTTGCAAAGGCAAATAAACCCGTCCTTTCAAATAGCCGTTCAAACTATCTGCGTTATCTTCAATAACTTGGTATTGAATGTTCACATATTTAAATTGCCTGAGTGCATACAAATTATTATAAGTACGGTCTTCCAACGATTTTCGGTACAAATTTCCAGGCTGAATATCAAAAGCATTTTTTAAAACACTTTCTTTAATTGGATTGCGGCCATTGTAATAAAATGCGAAACCATCAGACACCAAAGTATCGGAATAATATTCAGATTGGTATTGTGCTAAGCTGTCGCCTGGTTTTTCGATAAAAATCTCGTAATCCGACAAAAAATACTGCATGTGGTTTTCGTGATCAATTTCCACAGCAATATTTGCATTTTCAACAAGCATCTCGACGTTAACTTTGAAAGGAACTTTAGTGGTATCGACCTTATAATGGATAAATTCCTCGGCAAACTTGAAATAACCATTATTTTTGAGCCTTTCGGTAATTCTCTCGCGTTCTTTCTGCAACACATCAACATCAAAAACATCGTTCTTATTGATTAACGACGACCGCATTACCCTGTTAAAAAAAGGAGCCAAAACAGTGTCGTTTACCCTGTAGGTAAATTCATCGATCCGATATGGCTCACCCGATTCGATTTCGAATAATAAACGTGCTTTTTTATCTTTTAGAATTAGTGAATCGTTTACCTGCGCCCTATAATAACCTTTGTTGTTTAAATATTGGGTCAACTGTTCACGCGACTTATTCTTCATGGCTTCGTCGTAAATAACCGGCGGTTCACCAATCCGCTTGAACCATCCTTTTTCTTTGTCTTTTCGCGACAAATTGTAAACCCAAAGATGGAACTTAAATAATTGCAAAATTTTAAGGTTTTCTTTTTGACGAACATACGATGACAATTCTTCTTTATTGATATTTCTATTGTCGGTGCTGATGTCGATATCGTTAAGCAGATACCTGTCGTCGGGTACATACTTTGTTGTATTGCATCCAAACAGAAAAGCAATTGCCATAAACATAACAATTGTTTTCAACAACAGCCTTGTATGTATTTTGTTTTTATTCACCTCAGGCAAAAATAACCAAAGTTAACTTTTGATTATAGCAACAACTAATATATTTTAGCTGAATAATTAATTCGAATGCTCAGCAAAAATAAAATTAAGCAAATACAAGCACTAAGTCGCAAAAAAAAGCGCGATGAAACAGGCCTTTATATTGCCGAGGGGCAACGGCTTATTGACCAGCTAATTGCTTATAACTGCAATATTGATACAATTATTGCCTCGCCGGCGCTTATAAATAAGTATGCCGGGAAAGCCCTTGAAGTAATTGAAGCCGATGCCGACCAGCTCAAAAAAATAAGCCAATTTAAAACCCCTTCAGATGTTATTGCAATATGCCGGCAAGCAACACTCAATTTAAACGACACCGATCAGAACAACAACTTAGTGCTGGCACTCGACGATGTACAGGATCCGGGCAATTTGGGCACAATAATCAGGTTAGCATCGTGGTTTGGAATAAACCACATTGTTTGCTCAATAAACACAGTAGATTGTTACAATTCTAAAGTAGTACAATCAACAATGGGAGCCATAGCAAAAGTTGCAGTGCACTACACCAATCTCGCATATTTTCTAGAGAATGTAGATCCAGGTAAAACAATTATCTATGGAACATTTTTAGAAGGCAGCAATATATACGAAACCGAGCTTACCCAAAATGGTATCATTGTACTTGGCAACGAAGGGAATGGTATTTCGAACACTATAGCCCGACTCGTTAAACAGAAATTACTCATACCTGCATTTAATAACAATCAAACTCATGTAGAATCGTTAAACGTATCGATGGCTGCAGGGATTGTATGTTCAGAATTCAGGCGCAGAAAAGTAGCTACATTTTAAAAATATGTTGCACCACTTTTTCGGCACATTTTTCTCCATCAACAGCCGATGAAACAATGCCGCCGGCATAACCTGCTCCTTCGCCACAAGGAAAAATACCTTTCATTTTTACATGCTCAAATGTTTCGGGGTCGCGTGGAATACGTACAGGTGACGAAGTACGTGTTTCAACACCTAATACAATTGCATCGTTGGTCAGAAAACCCCTTGCCTTTGCATCGAAACGTTTAAAACCAGCCTGTAGCCGTTCAGCGATAAATGATGGCAACCAAGCATGCAGGTCGGAACTCTCAATACCTGGCCGGTACGACGATGACGGCAGTGTGCCCGAAGCCTTACCTTTCACAAAATCGGCCAAGCGCTGCGATGGGGCAAATTGCGAATTACCGGCAATTTTGTAACACAATTTTTCCAAATCTTCTTGAAACTTCAATCCTGCCATTTCGCGATGTTGACTGTATTTTCTTAGATCTTCGGTAAGCACTTCGACAACTATGCCCGAATTGGCAAATAAACCTCCCCTGTGCGAGGGCGACATACCATTTACAACTTGTTCGTTGGCTGAAGTAGCGGCAGGAACAATTACCCCACCCGGACACATACAAAAAGAATACACTCCCCTGCCATTAACCTGTTCAACAAAGCTATAGGTAGCTGCAGGCAAATAATCGCCCCTGTGTGCTCCGTGGTATTGAATTTTATCGATTAGCTGCTGAGGATGTTCTACCCTAACACCCACTGCAAAATTTTTAGCCTCAAGATGAATACCATTATTACGAAGCAGATAATAAATATCGCGCGCCGAATGACCTGTGGCCAATATAACAGCTTTGGCTTTAAATGTATCGGCAGTGTGGGTTACCAATCCTTTCACCTTACCGTTTTCAATAATAAAATTGTTTACGCGCTGGTTAAAATGAATTTCGCCACCTGCATCGAGAATTGTTTTGCGAATATTGGCAATTACACGGGGTAACACATTTGTGCCAATGTGCGGATGGGCATCGATCAAGATTTCGGGTTGTGCTCCATGGTAAAACAATACCTTAAGTATTTTCCCTGT
>DAOSWJ010000071.1:3958-12104 GCA_035380005.1 Prolixibacteraceae bacterium
CGTACCAATTCTTCCTTTGCCGACTTAGATATATCGACACGCATGGCCAAACCGGTAAGCATGTAGGGCCTTTGATTGATTATTCGCTTCGACTTGTATTTAAGCATTACGGGGAAATCGAGATAAGTAGAACGAATGGTAAACCGATCGGTGTTTCGTGGATCGTTTAAATCGTGCAACGGAACATTGTATAAAATACTACGGCTTCCGAACGATAAGCCCGGGATAAAACGCAAATCGAGGTTTTCGGTTAAACGCAGGTTGCTAACAATTCCTACGGTAAAACCTGGCTGTAAAGAGGCAATGTCGGCCCTTACCATTCGGCCTACAGAATCAAGCTCGAGCAAATAATCGGGCTTTAAGCTGCTCACCAATTCAGGATCGAAATCGGGGTTTTCGTCGAGCGTATAATAATGCTTAAAACCCAAATCGAGGGTATTCATGCCAAGCGTAAATCCAAAATGAATCTTTCGGTCGTCGAAAGTTGTTAAATTCGGCACACCCCACATTTGTGAAAATGAAACTTTACTCAAAAAAAGTATTACAAAAATTAGCCAAAACCTCATTCAAAGTTATTTAAATAGTTAAAAAAACCTCAGTTTAATAAACCCTTAACCTATTATTTTATTGCTTTTCGGCACAAACTTTTTCGCCAATGTACAATGTAGCAATTCCAAAACTTAATCGTTTAAGCCTTGTATTTTCGAAATTACATTTCTTCAATATTTCTAAAAAACCATCACCATGAGGAAACTCGCTGATTGATTCGGGCAAATAAGTATATGCACGTTTATCGTTAGAAATAAGTCGCCCTATTTTTGGCAATAAATAATAAGAATAAAACCCATAAAGTTGTTTTACCGGAAAATGTTGTGGTTTTGAGAATTCAAGCACACAAAAAGGGGCATTTGGTTTTAATACCCTGTTTATTTCGAATAAACCTTTCTCCAGATCTTCAAAATTACGTACACCAAAAGCTACCATTGCAGCATCGAAACTTTCATCTTCAAAGTTAAGGCTTTCGGCATCGCCTTCGGTTAACCTCACCTTTTGATCGAGACTACGTTTTTTGATTTTTTGATTTCCAACCTCAATCATTTGAGTTGAAATATCGACACCCAAAATATTATCAGCACCTGTTTTTATGGCCATTATTGCTAAATCGCCGGTTCCGGTTGCAATATCAAGAATGCTTTTGGGACGGTATTTCTTCAAGGTGCGAATTAAACGTTTTCGCCATAAAATATCGATACCAAACGATAAGAAATGGTTCAAAAAATCATAGTTACGGGCAATATTATCGAACATTGCCCGCACTTCGTATTTTTTACTCTCGTTATTGTTATAAGGCTTTACCAACGATTATTGTTTTAAAAAGATTCCGACATTTTATCGATATAACCAAACGATTGATCATCGATTCTGATCTCGCCACGTGTAACATGCCCTAAAGTAAAATAAGGGGCTTTCGACTCGTACATAAAATCAACAAATGCATCTTCAAGTTCAGGGTTAACACCAACAATTACACGTCCCATTGCTTCTCCAAACAAGAAGGCATCGAGCCTGTTTTCGGCGACCGAAGTGATATCGAAACCAAAACCTTTAGGCCAACCCGATCGCAACAATGAAAAGAACACCCCGCCCTTTGCAACCGGAGCCGCACTCATTATCAGATTTTTATCTATCAACGACTTAACAGTCTCCAATAATTTAACTTCAAATTCAAGATTAAATTCAGGTAATGGAGTATTTCCAATTCCGTGATAATATTCGAGATAATCGGATGACGCAATATCGTCGGTTGCCCTGCCTATTAAATAAATATTGTTGCCCTTTGCTTTAAATCCCGGACTCATAATTCGCTGTTCGCCTGTAGCATTATCTTTTTCCATAACACCTAATAAACTAACAATAAGTGTTGGTGTTTGGGCTCCATGCTCGCCAAAATAGTCGAACCGTACCTTACGATCGGAAATCTGTAAACCATATACCTGAGCTGCATTTTGCAAACCGGTTTTAATGGCCGAAGCGATGTAGTTTCCATTCGGATCGGCATAGTTGATATGATAAAGCATTGCAGTTATGGCAACAGGTTTTGCACCATAACAAATCATACGACGAGTAGCCCTCGAAACAAGAATCTCAGCAGCCTTTTGTGGGTCACTTTCGATATGGTGGTGTATGGCATGAGTGGTCATCGACAACAACTGCTTTCCATCACCTAAATCGAAAACACCAGCTTCGTTAATATCGTTATCTTTTAGCTTATTTAAATCGACATTGCCATCGGTGAAATCGTTAAAGTAATTCAATGGCGATAAATTTGGGTTCACCATTAAGCTGAAAATAACTTCGCTAATATCTTGTGGTTCGGGAATCTGGTTGATATCGAACTCAACATTTATATTATCCTGTTCCATATTTTTTCTTTTTATTGAACAAATTTAATCAAAGCTTTGTATTTTTCGGTTTATTTACAAAGTAAAATAGCAATATGAGAACAATAGCTTTAATTACGGGCGCCACATCGGGAATTGGAAAAGCCACAGCTCTACTTTTAGCAAAAAATAATTTCGATGTAATAATAACAGGCCGCAGAAAAAAATTGTTAATTGAATTACAAGAACAGATAAAACAAAAAAGCAATTCAAAAGTTCTTTCAATGTGCTTCGACATTCGAAATAGTTCAGAAGTTGATGAAGCCTATCAATCAATACCTTCGGAATGGAAAAACATTTCATTATTGATCAATAATGCGGGACTTGCTGCGGGTCTCGACCCAATTCAAAGTGCTTCGTTAAGCGATTGGGAAAGAATGATCGACACCAACGTTAAAGGGCTGTTGTACATTACAAGGCATGTAAGTAAAAAAATGGTTGAAAAGGGCGAAGGTCAAATCATCAACATCTCATCGATAGCTGGCAAAGAAGCCTATGCAAATGGTTCGGTCTATTGCGCTACAAAACATGCAGTTGAAGCTATTACAAAGAGCATGCGACTCGACTTACTAAAGCACAACATAAAAGTTGGCTCAATAAGCCCTGGCATGGTCGAAACAGAATTTTCGATTGTACGTTTTCATGGCGACACCCAAAAAGCCGCCACAGTTTACGAGGGTTTATCACCACTTTATGCCAACGATATTGCCGAAGCTATTTTATTTATGGCAACACGTCCGCCACATGTTAATATCGACGATATGCTGATAATGCCTACAGCACAAGGTTTCAGCCGCGATGTAAACCGAAAAATCACATAAATCCCTGTTGCTTGAGCACCGATAAAAGAACATTAGAAAAATGCTCGTTGTCGGCCTTCTTATATCGAATATCGGTGAAAACCTGAGCCAATGTTTCTTTGTTGTTTTCAGCTACAAATTTTTGATTCGAAGGCAACAATTCTTTCTCGGCATACAAATCTTTGATATCCTTATCGGAATATTGTTGATATACTTCGTTGTGTACTATAGCTTCTAAGGGTAAACGCTCAGTTTTATCTGGTTGTTCATCGGGCCAACCTATGGTTAATGTAGTTATTGGTACAACACCGCGTGGCAATTTCAAAATATCAATAATTTTATCGGCATTGTAAGTAGTAGTACCTAAATAGCAAATACCAAGACCAACACTTTCGGCAGCGACAACTACATTCTGAGCAACCAGCAGGGCATCGATTGCAGCCGTAATAAACGACAGAAAGTTATCGTAGCCAGGTTGGGCATCATTCAGCTCACACCACTTGTTAAAACGGTTAAAATCGGCGCAAAACGTCAACACATTAGGAGCATTAACAATCATGCTTTGGTTAAAATGTGCCGGAGCCAATTGTTGCTTAATTTCAGGTGAGCTTGTATTGACAATTGAATATACTTGCATATTACCTGTTGTTGATGCTCGACAACCTGCCATAAGCACTTTATGCATCAAATCATTATCAATTCCTTCAGTTTTGTATTTACGCACGCTGCGGTGGTTCAATAGCGTATCAATAACCATATCGTTAAATATTAAATTCAATTACAAATTAAACCAAAATAAAATAAAAAAGGGAGGCAAAATGCCTCCCTTTTTTAATCAATCAATTCGGTATTACCTCTTAATAATCCTTTCGGTTTTGGCAATTCCATCTTCAGTGTGCAATGAGATGAAGTAAACGCCACTCCTCAACTCAGTTGTGGAGATTGTATTATCAGGATTAATAACTTCTTTGATAAGTTGACCAGCAATGTTGGTAATTACTGCTTTCGAAATTTCAACTTGTCCGGCTACCCTGAAGGCAACATAGTCGTTGAACGGATTAGGATAAACTTCGATATTGATATCGAGAGCTTGTAATCCGGTTACAATTTCTACATCACTTTTTACGGTAGGAGCAAGTTTATAATCATCGTAAGTGTAATTAACAACACCTTGTACGTTGTAACGTTGACCCATGTCAGGATTGTAGAAGTACAATTGGTTATCAATTTTTACTTCAACACCTTCATCGGTTTGAGTCATCCACTCGTCGTAATCGTCAGGTGTAGCAGTTGTTTTCAACATTTCTACCCTTACGTAAACACCTTCGTAATCTTCACCAATTTGGTTGGCTGCGATACTGATAGGTTCTACAGTTACAACTGGTGCAACGTATTCAACACTTTGTATAGTAATTTCGGTCAGGTCGTAGTATTCGCTTACTTCACCAACAATGGTTACACCTGTACCTTTAGTTACTTGTGCAACACCATTTGGATCGTAAACGTAAATACCACTGCGAGCTGCGTTAGCATCCTGGATGAAGAAACCTTCACCATCAGCGTTAACGCCAGTTACAACACCTGTAGTTTTCACTACTTCGCCAGCGTGTGGTGAAGCAGCACCAGTGCCTTGAATTTCGGCAATTGTGTAAACCGGAATAACAGGAACATCTTCTACAGTTACCACGTTTTCAGCAACAGCGAGGTTACCATTAGCGTCGATAGCATAAGCGTTGTATGTACCTGCTGCTAAACCAGCTGCACTTACATTAACCGGAGTACCAGCAACATATACAGGAGCAGAAGCTGCTGTACCGTTAGCAACAGCGGCTAACAATGCATCGGCTGTTTCCATACCTGCAGGTGCCAAGAATACCATACCTACTTCGCTGCTTGTAATTGCTACAGTTCCGTCAACATTGTTGATGGTTACTGCATCAACGCTTACTTCAGGTCCAGTACCGTCACCGGTAGTGAAGAACCATTCGTTAGCATCGTTGATACCGCCAAATTCGTTTCCGGCTTCGTCGGTAACAGCACCTTGAGCTACGATAATACTGTAAGTAGTATTTTCTTTCAAACCTTCAACTTCAATAGTCAAAGTATTGTTTGCGATCATCGAATCAGCAACGAAGAAAGTAAATACGTTTACACCTTCGATACGTTCTTCAGATTGGTCAGCAACAGTCACATAACGTCCATCACGTACTGGTGGAGCAATGCGTTCGTCGCAGAAGCTGATTTCAATAGTAGTATTAACCGGAATGTTTACTGCGTTCCTTACAGGAGCAATAATGTTGTAGCAATCTTCGAATACCCTGTCAACGATAGCAAATGGCCATGTTTCAGGACTGTCGATACCTGCGTATTCAACTGCTAACGGAGTAGCGGTGTTGTCAACAAATGTTCCGGCATCGATCAATACATAGAATTCACCATAGTACAGATCGCTGGTAGTGTAAGTGTAAGTATTGCCTTCGCCTTCAGTAAGGTCACCAACTGGGATTGTTAATACCAGTGTGTCTTCTACTGCATCGTAAACATATACATTACCGGTTTCGCGTGTTACATCGTCGTTGAATACCATCATCAGTTCAACATCGTTGTAATCGGCATATTCAGGATAGAAGTATTCAGCGTCAGGAGCTAAGATATCAGCTACATCGAAAGTTAATACAATTTCGTCAGTAGCAACCGGCTCACAACCTTCGTTTACATTAACGAAAGCACCTGCGGCAAATACAACTTCATAAGTAGCTTCGCTTACCAATTCGGTTACAGCAGCTGAGTATACCAAGCTATCTTCAGTGGTGAAAGTAATTTCAACACCTTCAGTTTCGCCTTGTACCCTTAATGTTGCAACTGCATTTACTGGTACAGCAGTTTCATCGAATTCAACAACTACAACAGTGTCAGCAGCTTCAGCCATTACTGGTGAAACAAGTGCTGCTTGTGGTAATGTGTTGTATCCTGTAGTAAAGCTCCAAGTATATTCTGGGCTAGCCAAAGGTGAATGTTCGTCACCATCTAATAACATACCTTCCGATAATGTTACAGTTAATACACTTGTATCGGGTAATGCTTCAAACTGAGCAGTAACAATGTTTCCGTCAATCATATCGTCGGTAACAGCTATTTGAGCAATTTGAGTGCCTTCGGCATCGCTAATGGTAATAGTACCACCATTTGCAACTATACCCATGCTTTCATTGTATTCTAAAGTAACCATTGGGCTAGCTTCAACACAGTCTTCGTCAATACCAGGACTTACAGCCACAGGTGATGGAGGAGTGTTGTCGCCAGTATGGAATGTCCAAACATCCATACCACCAATTTCGAAGTTTTCGTTTTGTACTGTAGCAGTATCACCAAATGCACCTTCTTCAATTACAACGTAGAATGTTGCTTCGTCGTAAATGTTAGCTAATGGTACACTTAAGATATTGCCTTCGCACATTTCGTCGGTTACAGTAACAGCTTCAACTAATTCAGTTGTGTTTACATCGTAAACTTTAACAGCTTTAGTTGTACCTGCAATAGCGCCTACACCTTCGTTGAATTGAACGATTAATGTACCTGCTTCTTCAATAGTAAGGTTGCGGGCAGCATCTTCGTCTTCAACGATATTTGGGCTAAGGATTTCGTATCCGTCAACGAATACAACATCTGAACCGGTAGTGAACCTCCAACGGAAACCGTTAGAAATACCAGGCCACCAAGTTTGGCTGTCTTCGAATCCGTTCAATACTGCACCCGGATCAACAGTTACATAGTAACAGCTGTCGTTTACAACACCTTTAGATACGCCACCCATATTACGGATACCATCTTTCAACATTACATTGTGAACAATCACTTTGTTTCCGTCGAATTCGATAGATTCGTCAGTAATAGGCATTTCAATCCATGGTTTCGACATGAATTCAGCAGCTTCGGCATCGTAAGTGTATTCGAAAATCCTCAACATGCGCAATTCATCACCACGGGCTACATTTAATGGTTCACCACCATTAGCAATGGTATTGTCGTAGAATTCCATTACAAGGTCAGTTTCTACATAAGCATAGTCGGTTGCATCAAGTAATTCGTAAGTACCTGCAGCGTTAACACCGTCGTATGCTGGAGTAGTGTAAACCAATACAGGAGCTACGTCGTTAGCAATAGTGAAGTACCACTCCCTATCCCTTACAGGGTTAATTGGAGTAATTTCACTGTCTGACCATTTGTTACCGGTTCCGTCTTCGATTTTTTCACCGTTTACGCGAACGTAGTAAGTACCTTTGCTATCGAAGATAGTTTCAGGATCGATGATCAGTTTGTTGGCTACTAAGCCATTGTATTTATCAGTACCGGTTAAGGTAATTTTTG
Source organism: Prolixibacteraceae bacterium (assembly GCA_035380005.1). GTDB lineage: Bacteria > Bacteroidota > Bacteroidia > Bacteroidales > Prolixibacteraceae > Roseimarinus. The sequence goes on from DAOSWJ010000071.1 coordinate 11,568, forward strand.
AACCAGCTACGAAGAAGTTCGACCATGGGATAAATTCGATAGCATTACCGAAGTTAACACTTGGGTCGTTTCCGTTGTCGTGGTAAATTACAATACCAGTATTAGCATCTGTTTTAATTTCGATATTCTCGTCGAAAATGATTTCGAGGTTCGAGTACATCGATACAGTGTCGCCCACTAATGGGAACAATGCCAATGGATCCATTTCTTCTTGCTCCATGTCAATTGAGATCAATTGTGGTGGAGTAGCATCGGTAGTTTGGAACCACCAGTCAGCATCCAACAATTCGCCGGTTGAAGCATCCAAACGGGCTGCAAAACCTTCAAATGCATTAGCTGCACAAACGGTGTTATCGTCAACTACATAACCTTCAGGCATTTCAACATAGTATTTGGTAAACTCTTCCAAACCATCAACTTTGAATACTAAAGTATCAACGTTTGTAGCAGTTTTATTATTCCAAACTACGTTTGCACTGTTCACATCAAATTCAGCGAATACAGTACCATCTTCTCTGCGGAGTTTGGTAATACCTG
>DAOSWJ010000072.1:0-12036 GCA_035380005.1 Prolixibacteraceae bacterium
GTTAAACCCAGGAGAATCGAAAATTGGGGGCGGCGCATTCTTTCACGATTACAATTTGAAAGTAAACCATATATTCAACGATCGGAGTCGCTTATATTTAAGCGGATATCTTGGAAAGGATAAAGGTTTCTTCAACAACACAAATAAAAGTGAATACCTCGACTATGATAACAACCCTAAAAAAATCAGTCAAAAAACCGAAATGGGCCTTGGCTGGGGAAACTCTATCGCTTCGTTGCGCTGGAACTATTTAATATCGAAAAAACTGTTCAGCAATACAACGCTAACTTTTAGCAAGTATATTTTCGATATCGAAACACAATTTGTAACCGAAGATTTGATTGAAAAAACCAAATCTAAAGATTTTTTTCGCTATTACTCAGGCATTCAGGACTGGGCAGCCAAAATCGATTTCGATTATTTTCCCTCGCCAAACCACGATATCAAATTTGGCATCAGCGGAATTTCGCATTTATTTACGCCCGGGGCAACACGCCTTCAATTCCAAAGCATTGATTTAGATGAAGCTTTTGGACTTGACACCCTTTTAGGCAACAACGAAATTGAAGCTTACGAATTGGGCTTGTTTTTTGAAGATGAAATAACCATTAGCAACAGTTTAAAAGTAAACGCAGGAATACACCTATCGGCATTTTTGGTCGAAGGAGAAGAATACATTCGCCCACAACCAAGGCTATCGATGCGATATAAAGCAAATGACACTTGGGCATTAAAAGCATCGTATTCGCGTATGGCCCAACACGTTCACCTCTTAACCACTTCGGGCATTAGTATGCCAACCGACCTATGGTTACCTGTTACCAAAAAATTTGCACCACCAATATCCGACCAAGTTGCTGTGGGCACTGCCATCAATTTCAAAAAAGGGATAAACCTTACCGTTGAAGGATTTTACAAAACCATGACCAACCTTATTGAATACAAAGAAGGTGCATCGTTTATGGGCAGTGCCACCAATTGGGAAAATAAAGTAGAAAAAGGCGATGGATGGAGTTACGGTGCCGAAGTTATGCTCGAAAAAACAGTTGGGCAAACAACCGGATGGATTGGCTATACATGGTCGAAAACTGAACGACTTTTTGAAAACCTGAACTTTGGCAACCCATTCCCGGCAAAATACGACCGCCGACATGATATTAGCATAGCCTTTACTCACGAGTTTAGCAAAAAATTTGATATTGGTGGCACATGGGTTTATGGCACTGGCAACGCAGTTACTCTTTCAATTATGGAATACCCTCAAGCCACTATACCCGATACTGAAGAAAACTATCGATATTACAGTTCGTTGAAAGAATACGAAGGAAGAAACAATTTCCGTACACCTGCCTACCACCGTATGGATTTAGGCGCAAACTTTCACAAAGAACTGAAACGCGGAATCCGTACTTGGAGTATTTCGGTTTATAATGTTTACAACCGTCAAAACCCTTTTGTTATTATGTGGGATACCGAGGGCGGCGATTACGGGCTGAATCCAGTAACCGGCGAGTATGTTCAGGTAGAAGAGCGCCGTACTGTACTAAAACAGATAAGCATTATGCAATTGATCCCTTCAATTTCCTATTCGTTTAAATTCTAAAAAAACACATCATGAAAACAATATTTCATTCGCTAATTCTTTTTTCGTTCATACTAATTTTTGCTGCTTGCGAAAAAGAAATAAAATTCAACAACAAACTTATTGCACCCAAATTAGTAATTAACAGCTTTGTTAGTGCCGACAGCCTTTTTGAAGCCACTATTGCATTGAGCAAAGCGGTACCCGGTGTCGAAAAACCTTTTGAATGGATCGACAATGCAACGGTAAATTTATATGCAAATGGCGAAAAAGTGGAGGAACTTAAGGCTATCGAAATCAATTATGCCGAAGATGATGATAATTACTATTGGGACGACAATTCCAATACTCGCCCCAAAACCAAATACCTTTCAATAAATACAAAAGCCGAAGCAGGTAAAACATACAAATTAGAAGTAATACACCCCGAACATGGCACAGCCTATGGCGAAACTACTTTGCCCCAACCGATTGAAATTATATCGCTCAAAAGCGAAAAAACTTTAATGAATTATGAGTGGGGTGGAAAAGACAACCAGCTTATTGTTAAAATGAAATTTAAAGACACACCAAACGAAGAGAATTATTACAGGCTTACTTTTACCCGAATGTACGGTTCAAGCGAAACATACAAATATGACGAAACGGAGAAAGATACATCTCAATTCACCATATACATTTCGACCCGAAAAAACGGCACCAATCTGAACAGTAGCGACCCGATATTTAGCAACGATGAAGATGCAAACGATTTTTTGTTTGGCTCGCCAGGCAATTATTACAACCTTTTTACCGACGATTTGATTGATGGAAAAGAGTACGAAATAAGCTTTATAGCTTTCAATAAATTTGTTGATGAATACAGCCTCGATACTATGTATAATTTTTTAGAAGCCCCGGGCGAATTCTGTAAAATTGATGTAAAACTGAGCAGTCTTACACGCGAAGCCTTTTTATACATAAAATCGAGCCACGCCCAGGATTGGTACGGCGAGGACTTCTTTTCGGAACCTGTTCAGGCTTTTTCGAACATCGAAAATGGCATCGGTATTTTTGCCGGCTACTCATCGTCGGTAAAAAGCCTCACAATAGGCAATTACCCAATCGACACCATAAGGTACGAACTTAACGAATTCGACTACTACTATTAGCAATGTTTTAAACTACCTATTTATTCGTTTTTAGTTTTATCAAAAGAAAGTTGCATTTATACTGCAACCTTTACAAGGTATTGCATCCTATAAAAATAAATACTATTCATGTATTTTAAGTTAAATAACAAATAATTACACTTTTTAACAAAGGCAAACATTACCTTTGTACACCTTAAACAACCTTTAAACCAATGAACAAACCAAGTTTACTGCTACTATTTATCCTGATTGCACTATCGGGACGGGCTCAACGCTACACCATTAGCGGATACATAAGCGACAAAAACAGCCGCGAACGCCTCATTAACGCCAACGTATACGAAAATAACACCCTACAAGGCACCACCGCCAACAATTTTGGATTCTACAGCATTTCGCTACCCAAAGGTGAAGTAAAAATAACAGCTTCGTTTATTGGCTATTCGCCTCAAACAATCGACATCGATTTACAAGAAGACATTACTATCAATTTTGAGGTGGAACTCAAAAGCGACCAAATTGAAGAAATTACCGTTACCGGCAATCGAACCAACAAAATTGAAAACACGCAAATGAGCATGATTGACGTTCCGGTTCAAAAATTACAAAACATACCCACCATTTTAGGCGAGGCCGATGTGCTAAAAGTTATACAGTTACTGCCCGGTGTGCAGGGCGGCACCGAAGGCACAAGCGGCATTTACGTACGAGGTGGTGGCCCCGATCAAAACCTCTTTTTGCTCGACGGTGTGCCTGTTTACAACGCAGGCCACCTACTGGGCATCTTTTCGGTTTTTAACCCCGATGCACTGCGTACTGTAAAATTGTACAAAGGCGCTTTCCCGGCACGTTTTAGCGGTCGCTTGTCTTCAGTGGTCGATGTGAGCATGAAGGACGGCAACATGCAGCAACTGAAAGGCGATTTTTCGATAGGCCTGATCTCCTCAAAACTGATGCTCGAAGGGCCAATAGTAAAAGATAAAACCTCGTTCATGATCTCAGGTCGCCGCAGCTATGCCGATTTGTTGGCTCAACCCATTATAGCGGCACAAAACAAAAACAACCAACGAAGCAAAATTAATGGCTTGGCTTTTTTTCACGATTTCAATTTTAAACTCAACCATATTTTTTCAGACAAAAGCAGATTATACTGGAGCTTGTACCACGGCCGCGACAAAGGAAAAGTAGGTCAAGCCATTACCGTACGTAACGACAAATCGGAGGTGATAGAAAATCTCGACAACCAATTTGGCTTAGGATGGGGAAACACCATTTCGTCGGTACGTTGGAACTATCTCATTTCACCAAAATTATTTTCAAACACTACCCTCACCTACAGTAAATACAAATTCGATATTCTTTCGGATGAAAGCTACCACCAATATTACAACAACAGTATTAAAAAAGAATTTTTCGAATACAGTTCGGGTATTGAAGACATCGCCTTAAAAATCGATTTCGACTATTTTCCCACACCACGTCATGCTGTAAAATTTGGTACAAGTTACATTAACCACAAATTTAGTCCTGGCGTAACAACATTTAAATTCAGCAATACGGCCGATTCAACTGCAAGCAATACAACATTTGGCAATCGCGATGTTTTTGCCAACGAACTATCGGCATATATTGAAGACGATATTACCATCAGTACCAATTTAAAGCTAAATGCTGGTTTTCATCTTTCGGCCTTTTTTGTCGATGGCAAAACCTACTTTTCGCCACAGCCAAGGCTTTCGGCGCGCTGGTTGCTAAACCCCGACTGGTCGGTTAAGGCTTCGTACTCTCGCATGGCACAGCACGTTCACTTGCTTACGATGTCGGGCATCGACCTGCCCAGCGACTTGTGGGTGCCCGTAACCAAAAATCTGGCGCCACCCACATCGAACCAATTTGCTTTAGGTACAGCCCTAAAATTGCCGCATAAGCTCGACCTTTCGGTTGAAGGTTTTTATAAAGATATGAACAACCTTATTGAGTACAAAGAAGGCGCATCGTTTATGAAAAATGGAACCGACTGGGAAAAAATGGTTGAACTAGGCAAAGGATGGTCGTATGGAGTTGAAGTTTTACTCGAAAAAACAATTGGTAAAACCACAGGCTGGCTTGGCTATACATGGTCGAAAACCGAACGGCAGTTCGAAAAAATAAATTTTGGACGTGTGTTTCCGGCCAAATACGATCGCCGGCACGATTTGAGCCTTGTACTTACCCACAAATTCAGCAACAAGTTCGACATTAGCGGCTCGTGGGTTTATGCCACCGGAAGTTCAGCAACACTGGCTTTCTCGCACATTCCTATTGGAAATATCCCCTATGCATGGAACTTCGGATTTGGAGAAAATTACGCTTATGCCTACGAAAGCCGCAACAACTACCGCATGCCCGATTTTCACCGCCTCGACCTTGGCGTGAATTTTCACAAACAAAAGAAAAGGGGCGTACGCACCTGGAACATATCGGTTTACAATGCATACAACCGCAACAACGCACTGCTGCTTATGTGGATGGAAGAAGACAAAGACGGCGAAATGACCTATGGCGGAGGATCAATGTTCAACAGTGGTACCATGAAACTGTTCAAAGCCACATTTATGCCTATTATCCCATCTGTTTCCTATTCGTTCAAATTCTAAAAAACAACTACAATGAAAATCAAATTCATACTCATAATCAAACTATTACTAATTATCACTGCATGTGTCGATGAAATTAAATTAAAAGAAGATTACACAAGCAAAAAACTGGTGGTTAGCTCATTTATTACCAACGGCGAGAATATTGTGGTAAACCTTTATCAAAATAAACCTATAAACAGCAAGTACGAACCAGCATTAAAAACGAAAGCTAAAATCGTTTTGTATGAAAACGGAAATGAAAAAGAGACCTTAAAACCAATGGTTAGATATAGCAATAGCTACGACTACGAAAATCAAACCCAAATAACCGACAGCACCTATATGTACACCTCAGAGCAAACCGAAATAAAAAATGGTAACACCTATAAAATTGTAGTTGAATGCGAGGGTTACGAAACAGTTACAGCAGAAACTACGGTACCATTTCCTGTTCCGGTTAATGCTTTCGACTCGTTAACCGTTCACAAAGAAAGCCATGGAAGTAAATATACCGAATATGATTATAAACTAAGCTTTACCGATAAGGCCGAAGATATAAACTATTACCGTTTAATTGTTTTAGAAGCATCGGCCAAGAAAAGTTTTTTAAAATTGGGCTCCGACACTATTGATTATATCGATATGAACTTATTTTCAAGCAGTACATATATCAACAGCACCGATCCACTGTTAACCAACGAAAACAAAGATGCCAACAGCTACCTATTTGGCGAACTTGATAACAGCTATGGGATTTTTACCGACGATATGATTAACGGGGAAAGCTACGAAATTAAATTCACTGCCAACTTTCAATACTATTCGAGCAACGAAATGGACTATGAAGCAGGCGAATTCCGTAAGGTGAACCTTGTTTTACAAAGCTTAAATGCCGATATGTTTTATTACCTCCGATCGATTGACGCACAAGAATATAGTGACTACATGATGTTTACCGAGCCTGTACCAATTTATTCGAATGTTGAAAACGGCTTTGGTGTTTTTGCTGCTTACGCCTCAAGCGAGATTGAAATTATTTATGGCGAATACCCAAAAGAAGGGGTTAAATATTTTACATGGTCAGACATACAACAACTTTATGAAGATTATAACAATAAATAACAAATATTTTAGTTAAATAACAAATCACCACTCTTTTAAACAAAATCATTAATTAACTTTGCTTAGTCAAATTAACCTTTTAAAACGATGAACAAACCAAGCTTACTGCTACTATTTTTTCTGATTGCACTATCGGGCTGGGCTCAACGCTACACCATCAGCGGATACATAAGCGACAAAAACAGCCGCGAACGCCTAATCAATGCCAACGTTTACGAAAACAATACCTTGCAAGGAACTACTGCCAATAATTATGGTTTTTACAGCATTTCGTTACCAAAGGGTGAAGTTCAAATAACGGCTTCGTTTATTGGCTATTCTCCCAAACAAATAGAGATCGATTTAAAGGAAAATACCACAATCAATTTCGAACTTGATTTAAAAAGTGATCAGCTCGATGAAATTACTGTTGTTGGAAATCAAATTAACAAGGTTGAAGACACCCAAATGAGTATGATCGACATTCCAATTCAGAAATTACAGAAAATACCGGTAATAATGGGCGAAGCCGATGTGCTAAAAGTTATTCAGCTTTTGCCTGGTGTACAGGGCGGTACCGAAGGCACCAGCGGCATTTATGTTCGCGGTGGCGGCCCCGACCAAAACCTGTTCCTTCTCGACGGGGTTCCCGTTTACAACGCCAGCCACTTACTGGGTTTCTTCTCGGTTTTTAACCCCGATGCGATCAAAACAGTAAAACTGTACAAAGGGGGTTTCCCTTCGCGTTTTGGCGGCAGGCTCTCCTCGGTAGTCGATATCAGCATGAAAGACGGTAACATGCAAAAGCTCAAAGGCGATATTTCCATCGGACTCATTTCGTCGAAACTCATGCTCGAAGGGCCAATAAAAAAAGATCAAACTTCGTTCATGATCTCGGCTAGGCGAACTTACCTCGATGTAATGGCAAAGCCAATAATTACTTTGATCAACAAAATTGACGGTACCGACATGAATGCCGGAGCATTTTTTCACGATTACAACTTAAAAGTGAACCACATTTTTAGCGACAGGAGCAGGCTATATTTAAGCGGATATTTTGGAAAAGACAAGGGGTTTGTTGGCAACAAATCGACATCGAACCGGGTTGATGCCGAAAACAACCTCATTCAATACAAATACAAAGACGAAACCAGCCTGAAATGGGGAAACACCATTGGATCGGCACGTTGGAACTATCTGTTAACGCCAAAAATTTTTAGCAATACAACCCTTACCTACAGCAAATACCTTTTCGATGTTGGCTCAAATTTTAAAGCTACCAACATTACAAAAAACACCTTCAACGAAGATATTTTCAGATATTACTCAGGAATTGAGGACATTACCGGAAAAATCGACTTCGATTATTTTCCTACACCCCGGCATTCAATCAAATTCGGAACAGCATATACATATCACCATTTTACTCCCGGAGCCATGCGCATCCAGCTCGAATCGGTGGTACTAACCGACAGTAGCGGAATTGCTAAAGATTTTGCAAACAGAAAAATTTATGCTCACGATTTTGCAGCTTACTTCGAAGACGACATCACTGTAACCGAAAATTTCAAAATAAATGCAGGCTTGCACCTTTCTGTTTTCAACGTACAAAACGAAACCTTCGTTCGGCCACAACCCCGCCTTTCGATGCGCTACAAAGGTGGCGAAAACTGGGCAATGAAAGCTTCGTACACCCGCATGGCACAACACGTACATTTGTTAACTTCGTCGGGCATAAGCATGCCAACCGATTTGTGGTTGCCGGTAACCAAAAACTTTGCCCCCCCGGTTTCCGATCAGTTTGTTTTTGGCACTGCAATTAACTTTCAACACGGAATAAACCTTACTGTTGAAGGATTTTACAAGAACATGACCAATCTTATTGAGTACAAAGAAGGTGCATCGTTTATGGGCAACGACACCAATTGGGAAGAAAAAGTTGAGAAAGGTATTGGCTGGAGTTACGGTGCCGAAATTTTGCTCGAAAAAACAATAGGAAAAACAACAGGATGGATTGGCTATACCTGGTCGAAAACCGAACGACAGTTCGATAACCTTAATTTTGGCAACCCTTTTCCAGCAAAATACGATCGCAGGCACGATGTAAGCATTGCTTTTACCCATCAAATAAGCAAAAGAATAGACATTAGCGGCACTTGGGTTTACGGAACAGGCAACGCGGTAACATTGGCATTAATGGAGTTCCCAAGCATGAAAATCCCTTACACAAACAACTATTATTCAGGAAGAAACCTGCGCGATTACGGCGGGCGAAACAATTACCGTATGCCGGCTTATCACCGTATGGATTTAGGTGTTAACCTGCACAAAGAATTCAAACGCGGCACCCGTACCTGGAGTTTTTCATTATACAATGCCTACAACAACATGAACCCGTTTTTGCTTGAATGGGGCATGAAAAATGGCAATTACATTTACAATAGCGTAACGGGCGAAATGGTACTCGACGGCGATCCGGAAGTTATTCTTGAAAAACTGACAATCTTTCCGGTAATACCATCAATTTCGTATTCTTTTAAATTTTAACGCACCCATTCAAATCTACTCATTATGAAACAAATACTCATCATAGCTACAACAATTGCCCTACTTTTTACAGCTTGCCGCGAAGAAGTAAAATTCAACGACAAAAACATTTCGTCGAAAATGGTGGTAAACAGTTTTGTTGAAGCCGACAGCATAATAATAGTGACCATTGCCGGCAGCAAACCTATTCCAGGCGTTCCCAGCAACTTTAACTGGATAAACGATGCCAACATAGTTTTATTTGTGAACGACAAAGAAACAGAAACGCTCAAAACACGAAGCATTTTGCCTGAAAATAACGATTACGACAATTATTACTATTACGAAGAAGATTATGCACCAAATGTGGAGTATTATTCAAGCACCAAAGCCGAAATTGGAAAATCATACCGATTAAAAATTACCCACCCAAAATATGGCGAAACAACTTGCGAAACAAGCATACCCAAACCGGTACAAATTATTTCAGTTGATACTACTTACACAGGCAGTGCCCGATACAACCATGATATCAACATGGTAAACGTAGCCATTAAATTTAAAGATCCGGCAAACGAAGCAAATTACTACCGCTTAATTGCATATATAAAAAGAGGCGAATACGTAGAAGAATATTATAACGATTTAATTGTTGACTCGTCGGTTGTTGTTTCGGAACAATACCCAAGAATAAACGACCCTGTTATTAACCCCGAACAGGAAGATGCCAACGACTTTGTATTTGGCAGCCCGGGCAACCCTTACAATATATTCACCGATGAATTGATCGACGGGCGCGAATACACTGTAAATTTCACTATCAGCCTTAACAACCATAACCGTATCGAAGGGGTCGATTTATTCGAAAAAGGTGAGTTTGAACACTTGATGTTTATTTTGCAAAGCATAACCCCCGAAACCTACTTGTTCTTGAAATCGTCGCACCTGCACCATTATTACGATGGCGACCTGTTTGCCGAACCGGTACAAGTATTCAGTAATGTTGAAAATGGACTTGGAATTTTCGGAGGTCAGTCGAATTCGGTTGCAATAATGCAAAACGGCCAATACCCCAAGGACTCAATTAATTATCAATATAACAACTACTACCCTTACTATTACTATAATTAAACTAATTGAATTATTGCTCAACAAAAAAAAGGAGTGGTGCTTAGCTTTAAATGGATTAACACAAGTAGCGTTAAAAACCATGAAAGTTTAAACAATAAGAAACAGTATTTACCTGTTATTTCACATAAATTAAGATCAAAATTTAAAAGCTGTTTATCAAATGGAATACCTAGGTTCTTGCTTATGTAAAGGAATTAAATTTAAAGTTATTGGCGACTTTGAAAGTTTTTATTTATGCCATTGCAGATATTGCAGGAAAGACACTGGATCGGCCCATGCTGCAAATTTGTTTTCCACAACTGCTAAACTTGAATGGATAAAAACGGAAACAGAAATTAAAAAATTCCAACCACATAAAAGCAATCATGTGAAAGCCTTTTGCTCTAATTGCGGTTCAGCTATGCCCAATTTACAAATGGATGGTAAACTTTTGGTAGTTCCAGCTGGTTGTTTAGATACTCCATTAAAAAAGCGACCTAATGCACATATTTTCATATCCAATAAAGCTAGTTGGGATGATTCGCTGGAAGATATAAAAAGGTTTAATCGTTTCCCTGAATAGAAAATAAATATTAAGACCTGAACACTGAATTTGTTGGCAAATAGAAATTGAGAAACAATTTAAAGGAGATTAACTGAACGGCACGATAAAAGGACATCCTTTACAAAGTTAAAGGGACATAGTTTACACTTATAAAAATTTAATTTCTCCCAAAAAAGATCATTGTTCCTCGAAAAAAATCAACAACTTAATAACAAAAAAACCCATCTATCTTCGTTCGAAGCAAACCATTCCATTTTCGGCACCGGGTAGTTGGTACCAATTGGTTACAACGGCGTCGCCCTCGCGAATAAGTTCAAGCACCGGTTTCAATCGATCGAAATCGTTTTCGGCAAAATATTCGCCTTTATCGTAATCCCAGAAATAGAATTTAATCGATTCGGCATCAACAACTGCCAATAAAAACAAGGTATAGAAAGTACGATCGGCACCTTCGACACGATACGTACACAGATTCAATTGATCGCAAGCCAAACTGTCGATTGTTAGTTGATACTCGTATTCGAGCTCGTCATATGAAAACTGCCAAGTACCGCCCCAATCGTCCATTGTTGTATTAATGGCAAAGGGACTGTTCCACGTTAGCGTTTCGACACACGGATCGCACTCAAAGCCTAATACTTGCCCAACTGCTTTTGCTTCGCCGTTGATGTTTACAAAAAGATAAGCCAAATCGGTTTCGTGAAATTCTCTGTTGCCAGCCTCATCGAAAGCATCAATTACAACTTCATAGTAATTTTCGTATCCGGTATGGCGCATGTTATACTCTTCAACTTTAAAATACGCAGGCGTATCGCCATCGCAACATCCGCAATAGATCATTACCTGATCGTGATCCTTAAGGAATTCAATTGCTCCAATAGCCTGATCTTCGGAAATATAGGCCAATTGATCGGCACGCGAAATTAATGACATTGCGACAATACATAAGGTAATCGCCAGTTTGGTAGTGATGTTCATAATTTTTTTGATTTTAGATTTTGGGGCAAATATAAAAAAAGTTCAGATTTCAACGATAAGCAGCGCGAATATTTTGCATGGCCTGAGCAGCAGTCATTTGACCATTGGCTACATTTAATAAATTGTAGTTAATCTGCTTTTGTTTTCCGTTGAATAAATCATCGCCCAAATTAACATCAACTAAGCGGTTATCGTATTTAGCAGCCATGTGTTTCGAAAAATTACTAAAGTCGTCGGTGCCAAATTCGGTGAACGACATTCGTCCTTCCAAACCGGTGGGACATTTTGAATAGTTTTCCCATTTTTCGGCAATATCGACAGTACTCATGTATTGCATTAAACGAACGGCAGCATCGCGATTCTTTGCTTTTTTGGGTACAGCAAATATTGCATTGTAAGTGCCCGAATATGCAAAAGCAGCTT
>DAOSWJ010000073.1:0-11776 GCA_035380005.1 Prolixibacteraceae bacterium
ACAGCCGGCTCCGATATGCGTGGCAACCGCGAACAAGAAGTGAGCACCATTTCAAGATCGTTAAAAGCCATTGCAAAAGAGCTCGATGTGCCAATTATTGCTTTGTCGCAGCTGAACCGTTCGGTTGAATCGCGCGAGGGCAAACGCCCACAACTGTCGGACCTTCGCGAATCAGGCGCAATTGAACAGGATGCCGATATGGTTATTTTTATTCACCGTCCCGAGTACTATGGAATTACCGAGGACGACGAAGGAAACTCGCTTCGCAACGTAGCCGAAATAATTATAGCAAAACACCGTAACGGTGCCGTTGGCGATGTTCGGCTTACCTTCCGCAAAGAGCTTGCCCGCTTTATGGACATGGAGCATTACCCAACCGATTTTGAACAACCTGTAGGCATGACTTTTAGCTCGAAAATGAACGAAGAACCAGCACTTAATGCAATGCCAAGCGATTTTGGCCTGCCACCCAACAATAATTTTGCACCTTTTAACGATTCGGGCGATGTTCCCTTTTAAACTTTTCTGAACTTTTGTTGTATATATATCGAATCAGGACAAAAACAAAAAATATGAATCTTAGAAAATTCGTCATATCAGTTTTAGTTGCCCTATCGGTTTTACCGGCTTTCGCATCATCAATACTTATTCCGATGGACGAAAGCCAAAAGAACCACCTTAAATCATACGGCATCACATTTTGGACACTCGAACGCGGTATCGAAGTTAAATGGTTACTCAATTATCGTGGTGGCAGTTTTATGATGCAATATGTGAAAGATATTGAAGACGAATGCCGCATACGAGGCGTTAGCTACGAGGTAATTGCCGACGGGCAAGCGCTACAAATAATCAACGAAATTTCGAGCCCATCGCAAAACATGGAAGTTATTCCGATGCAAAAAGCCCCAAAAATTGCAGTTTACACACCACCAACCAAACAACCCTGGGACGATGCCGTTACCATGGTGCTCGCTTATGCCGAAATAACCTACGATAAACTCTACGATGTTGAAATTTTAAATGGTGAGCTCAGCAAATACGACTGGCTGCACCTTCACCACGAAGACTTTACCGGACAATACGGAAAATTTTATCGCAATTACCAGCACATGCCATGGTACCAGGCCGAAGTAAAATCGAACGAAACTACAGCTCGTGAAATGGGCTTCCTCAAAGTTTCGGAAATGAAGCTTACTGTTGCCAAAACCATTCGCGATTACGTTGCCAACGGCGGGTTCTTATTTGCCATGTGCGCAGCTACCGACACTTACGACATTGCACTCTCGGCCGAAAATACCGACATTTGCGAACACATGTACGATGGTGATCCGGCTGCTCCAAACATGAACGAATCGCTCGACTTTAGCCGTACTTTTGCCTTTCAAAATTTCCATGTTGAAAAAGACCCCTATCGCTACGAGTTTTCCGACATTGATGTTACCGATACCCGCAAGGTGAACATGACTAACGATTATTTTACACTTTTCGATTTTTCGGCAAAATGGGATCCGGTGCCCACCATGCTTTGCCAAAATCACACACAAATTGTTAGGGGTTTTATGGGGCAAACAACTGCGTTCAACAAAGATTTGATTAAACCCGAAGTATTGATCATGGGTGAAAACAAATCGGCTAACGAAGCCCGTTACATCCATGCCGATTATGGAAACGGAACATGGACCTTTTACGGAGGGCACGATCCCGAAGATTACCGTCACGCAGTGGGCGACCCTCCAACCGATTTAAACCTTTATCCTAATTCACCTGGCTACAGGCTTATTTTGAACAATGTGTTGTTTCCGGCTGCTAAAAAGAAAAAACAAAAAACCTGATTGTTCAATTGACATCTAAAACTGATAAGTAATTCCGCTAAATACCCCAAAAGTATAGGGTTTTGCAGTAAAAACCGACTGATCGTTTAGCGAGTTCATGTATATTTTCAAAGTAGGTTCAACATTCAGCATAAGGTGTTTACTAAGCATATAATCGAACCCCATTCCCATACTGCTGCTAAAAGCCAAATTACGAAGCCCTTCGGTAATTCCGGTGGCAACAATTTCATTATTATTCTTAATTTGAACACTATTGTTCACCAAAAAATTGGTATTAACACCACCGTTAAGGTACAGCCCCCAACGCTTATCAATTAACCGATATTGCATTAACAAGGGCACTTCGACATAAGCAGCCAACTGCTTCAAATCATAGTTTTCAATTCCATTATCAGCATAGTTTTCGGCTTTACTAACTGAACTAAGTTCAACACCTCCAGGAAGAGCAACATTGGCAATACCTGTTTGAGTATTAAGCACAATGTTGTTCACATTTTGGTAATCATAATCGGGCGATCCCTTTGGGGCATCGGTTCGCTCGTACGATGTTTCAATTGAATTGAAAAGCCAGTCTTGTCCGGCAAACGAAACAGCCATACCCGATGCACCTTGGGCAACTTCGTTGTACTGAACACCACTGGTAATTTTCAACCTTTGGCTTGCTTTATAAGCAAATAACATTCCCCCTGCAAAACTAGGCTTATAGCTGGTTGTAACATTGTTTTGTACCACATTGGGCTGACTAGTATAAACGGCATCTTTAAATCCGCTTGGCGCATCAAAATTATAAATTGGTGAACCTTTTACACCTACATGCCACCGTCCCTCTTTTTGCCCTTCGTTCTTATCGGCCAAAGCCAAAAGGTTAGCTTCAACAATTGCTTTATCGGTTTCCGAAAGAGCATTATCATTTTCAACCAAAGCCAAAACAAATTCATTATCTGTTTTTAATAACTCATTATGCGATTGCATTTTTGAAATATAAATGGTTTCGCGTTCAACCTTTTGAGCACTTTGTAAACGTAAACGTCGGTTTTCGGCCAATACGGCTTCATTAAAACCATTAATATCTGGATGTGCTAATTCAACTGAAATTGTGTGATTAACCTTATGGCTTGAATTAAATTGAATGTATGGACTGCTATCTTTGTCCCTTTCTGTCATTAACAAAGTATCGGCTTGCTTGTTTTCTGATAAATACCAGCCCCCCACAAATGCCAACAACAACATTGCAGCGGCACCCGACCACCACATTAGCAAAGCCCTGCCCCGGTTTTTCCGGCCATTCAACGAACCGGCAACCCTATCCCAAACTTCGGGTGGCGGAGCTATTTCGAAATGCTGAAGTTTATCCCGAAATGCGTTATCTGTATGATTATCTCGAATACTCATGTTCTAAATACCCTATTTCAAAAATCCTGTTCTGTAATATTTTACGTGCTCTCGACAAATTCGATTTTGAGGTCCCTTCGTCGATGCCCATTATTTCGGCAATTTCCTTGTGTGTGTAGCCGTCGATAGCATATAGGTTAAACACCATTTTGTACCTTGGCGGCAACTCCTTGATCAGTTGCATTAACTGTTCGGCATTCAAATGATCGTACACATCATCGTTAACAGTCCGTGTATCGTAAATACTTACATCCTCAACAGTTTGAACACGGAATCGCTTACGATATTTTTCCAATGCAATATTTACCACAATACGTCTCATCCAACCTTCGAAAGAACCTTTACCTGAATACTGATCAATTTTGCTGAAAATATTTACAAATGCCTCGTGTAATGTATCTTCAGCCTCGGTTTGGTCGCGCGAATACCTTAAACTGACCCCAAAAAGTTTTGGGGCAAACATTTGGTAAAGCTTCGACTGGCCATCGCGCTTTCCTTTTTTGCAGGACGATATGAGTTGTTCTATTGTTGTCAAAACCTATAAAAAAAAGAATAAAATTAAGCCTTATTGGCTAATGTTTGTAAAACAACCCTTTAAAATCCTGTATTTTCACTTTTTTTATACTTTTACTCATCACCAATTCTTTCATCAACGTATAACGCCTTTTGTACAAACACAATGTTGATGAACTATGTTATAATTTGGTTGCGTTTAAAAAAAATAATTCTGCGCAACCTTTTTCCATACTCGGTTATCTATGTTTGCAGACAACAATAATTCAAAACACCTAATTTTTTTATAATTATGAATACAATTAAATTATTATCGATATTATTGATTTTTGGTATATGCATTTCGTGCACCAACGATGAGCCTACCAATGTTACCCTGAGTTTAAAATCGGCCGAAATTATTGAGAGCAACAACGAATTTGGCTATGGTATTTTCAACCAGATATTAAGTGAAGAAGCTGATGATTTAAATATATTGGTTTCGCCACTTAGCATTAGCCAGGCATTATCGATGGCATTAAACGGTGCAAAAGATCAAACCTTTGCCGAAATGCAAAGCGTACTTGGGTTCGAAGGTTTTTCGCTCGAAGAAACCAACAAAAGCAATCAGGAAATTGTAAGCAGTTTACTGAACCACGACCCCTTGGTTGAATTAAATATTGCCAACTCAATTTGGTACCGTAACGATTTCAATGCAAAACAAGCTTTCATCGAAAACAATTCGCGCTACTATTTAGCCGAAACAAGCAAGTTTGACCCGGCAAACCCTGTCGATGCAAAAAATGCAATGAATAAATGGGTTGATAAAAACACCAAAGGGAAAATCGAAAAAATAATCGACAATGTAAACCCCGATGATGTGATGTTCCTGATTAACGCAGTATATTTTAAAGCCGACTGGAAAACACAGTTTAAAAAAAGCAATACTACCACAAAATCGTTCACACTCGACAACGGCACAAGCAAAGAGGTTGAAACAATGATTGGCGAAGTTCAGCTGAGTTATTACAACGACGAGAAATTTTCGGTAATAAAACTGCCTTACGGAAGCGGCAAGTTCAACCTATTGATTTACCTACCCGAAGAAGGCTATACCACGAACGATATTGCTCCCTTACTCGAGAGCACAAACTTTAAACTTTTGCGCGAAAACCCGCTCAGCAAACGCGACATTTGGCTACCAAAATTCGAATTCAGATATGAAAAACCCCTTAACAATGCATTAATGCAAATGGGCATGAAAGAAGCCTTTGATAAGTATAACGCCAATTTTTCAAACATCAGCGATCTCGAAATTTATATATCGAAGGTGATGCACAAAGCGTACATCAAAACCGACGAAGAAGGAAGCGAAGCTGCTGCTGTTACATCGGTTACTTTTGGAGTAACATCGGTAGGACCAAGCGAAGTAATCAAAATCAATCGGTCATTCTTGTTTGCCATTGTTGAAGAAGATACCGAAAGTATACTTTTTATGGGCAAAGTATTCGACCCATCGGCAAAATAATTCTTTAAAACTCCCATATCAGCAAATTTGTATAAAGCAAGGGCAATTAGCGCTCTTGCTTTTTTATTGCCCCGAATTATAATATGGATATAATTTGAATAAAAAACATCAAATAAGTAAATTTGGTGCTTCATTTATTTAAAGGGGGGAAAACAATGAGTAAACCAAAAAGAATTGGAATTTTAACTGCCGGCGGCGATTGCCCAGGGTTAAACGCAGCTATACGAGGTGTTGGCAAAACAGCCATCTCGGAATACGGCATGGAAGTAATTGGTTTCGTATCGGGATATACAGGCCTCATTCACAAAGAGTTTGTTGAATTAAACGAAGATAAACTTTCGGGCATACTTACAATGGGAGGCACTATTTTAGGAACCTCGCGCGAAAAACCATTCAAAATAAGCCAAACCGATGGTAACATCAACAAACCCGAACTGATAAAACAAAACTACCACGATCTTGGTCTCGACTGCCTGGTTTGCATAGGCGGTAACGGTACCATGAAAACAGCCGCAAAAATAGGCGAACTGGGGCTAAACGTGATCGGCATTCCAAAAACCATCGACAACGATGTGTGGGGCACCGACGTAACTTTTGGTTTCGACTCAGCGGTATCGATAGCTACCGATGCCATCGACCGGCTTCATACCACTGCAAACTCGCACCAGCGTGCAATGGTTATCGAGGTAATGGGGCACGATGCAGGCTGGATTGCCCTCTATTCGGGCATGGCAGGTGGCGGCGACATCATCCTTATTCCTGAAATCGAATACAATGTACGTTCGGTTTGTAAAACAATTGAAGAACGTTTTCAGGAGAAAAAAGCCTACTCGATTGTTGTTGTTGCCGAAGGAATAAAAGTTCCCGAAGGCTACACAGCTGCCGGGTATATTTCGCACTGCATTGCTACATATACACAGGTTGAAGCCCGCGAAACCCGCTTGGGATACATTCAACGCGGAGGCAGTCCAACTGCCAGCGACCGCATTTTAGCTACCCGTTACGGTGCTTTCGCTGTTGAAACCATTGCCAAAAATGAGTTTGGCGTGATGATTGCTTTACAAAACAACAGCGTTACAACCATACCACTTAACGAGGTTGAAGGAAAACTAAAACTGATTACCAGCGATCATCATTTGGTAGTAAAATGCCGTAATATGGGCGTATCGTTTGGCGACGATTATTAAAAAAAGGTTTTTTTTAACAACATATTATCAACAAATAATTATTTTTGACGTTTTCAAAATTTACAAACTAAATTATTAACTCTATAAATATGAGCATTATGAAATATATAACAACAGCAATCTTTTTAATTGCATCGTTAGTTCTATTTTCGCAACCCAAAATTGAGTTCAAAAACACAACACACGATTACGGCGACATTAAAGAAGATGGCGGAATGGCCGAAACCGAATTTGTTTTTACCAACAACGGTAACCAGCCGCTTATTATTAATAATGTAAGGGCAACTTGCGGCTGTACAACCCCCGAATGGACCCGCGACCCTGTATTGCCGGGTAAAACAGGTAAAATTAAAGTTGGCTATAACCCAAAAAACAGGCCCGGAGCTTTTTCAAAAAACGTAAACATATACTCGAACACACAACCTGGTGTTACTGTACTTACCATTAGAGGAAATGTATCGCCCAGGGAAAAAACAATAGAAGAGCTTTACCCGCGCGTAATGGGTCCGGTAAGGCTAAAATCAAATTATGCCAACATTGGGGCAATAATGAATACCCAGTCGAAATCGCAGGAGCTTGAATACATCAATACCTCTGAAACTCCTGTAAAAATTGAAGCAACCCGCGTACCTTCGCACATAACTGTATCGTTTGAACCCGAAACTGTTAAGCCAGGCGATAAAGGC
This sequence comes from Prolixibacteraceae bacterium, assembly GCA_035380005.1. GTDB lineage: Bacteria > Bacteroidota > Bacteroidia > Bacteroidales > Prolixibacteraceae > Roseimarinus. Next base: position 7,121 of record DAOSWJ010000073.1, read on the forward strand.
AAAATTTTGGTTAATTACGATGCCACAAAAAAAGAAGCTTACGGACAAGTTACTGACAGGGCTTACCTTAAAATAAACGATGAAAGCCACAATAACTACTCAATAGGCATTTCAACATTCATTAACGAAGATTTTTCGAAACTCTCGGCCGAAGAACTTGAAAAAGCGCCAAAGGCATCATTCGATTCGAAAGTTTTTGATTTTGGAACTTTAAAAGAAGGTGAAAAAGTTACCAATGTTTTTAAACTAACCAACGAAGGCAAAAGCGATTTAATAATTCGCAACGTTAAAGCCAGTTGCGGCTGCACTGCCGTTAAACACGAGAATGTTGTTAAGCCCGGCCAAACAATTGATTTAACTGTTGAGTTTAACTCACGTAATAAACGCAACCGTCAAAATAAATCGATAACCGTAATTACCAACGATCCCAAAAACTCAACAACAGTTCTTCGGGTTATGGGCACAGTAAACTAGCTTAAAAGATCATTCACACACAATAAAGGGTCGGTTAAGCCGACCTTTTTTTATAACATCTTTGTAATTTGCATCACAAAAATTGCCATACAAAAATGTATCTTCGCATAAAATTGAATCATGTCAATAAACAAACAACATATCGAGAACCAACCAGAGTATAAAGGATTGAAAGTTAACAGCGGCATTGAACAGCCCCCCATGGTTAACCCTCAAAAACCCCATCATACACTTAGCAAGAAAAGAAAAACTTTATCACTTGATGATTACGTTGATGGCATACTTGCGGGCAACCGAATGGTTTTAAGTCGTGCTGTAACTTTAATCGAGAGTGTAAAACCCGAGCACAACGAACTGGCTCAACAAATCATACTCAAATGCCTTCCACACTCGGGCAAATCAACACGTATTGGTATAACCGGAGTACCGGGTGCCGGCAAAAGCACTTTTATTGAAGCACTGGGCAAACACATTACCAATAATGGAGGCAAATTAGCCGTTTTGGCCATCGACCCCAGTAGCGAACGATCGAAAGGCAGCATTTTAGGCGACAAAACACGCATGGAAGAACTTGCTACCGATAATAACGCGTACATAAGACCTTCGCCCTCGGCAGGCTCACTGGGTGGAGTGGCCCGTAAAACACGCGAAACAGTAATTCTGTGCGAAGCAGCTGGCTTCGATACCATTTTTATCGAAACGGTAGGTGTGGGACAAAGCGAAACCGCCGTTCATTCAATGGTCGATTTCTTTCTGTTAATACAAATTGCCGGTGCCGGCGACGAACTGCAGGGCATTAAGAGGGGCATAATGGAAATGGCCGATGGAATAGTAATTAACAAAGCCGACGGAAATAACATTGAAAAAGCCGAATTGGCTCAAGCACAATTCCGAAGCGCACTTCATCTTTTCCCGCCTTCGCCTTCGGGCTGGGATCCAAAAGTACTTACTTGCTCATCGATAAAAAAAACAGGTATTGACGAAACCTGGGAAATGATTGGCAAATACATTCAATTTGTAAAACAAAATCAATTCTTTGAATTAAGGCGGAAACAACAAGCAAAATATTGGATGTACGAAACCATTAACGAGGCCCTTCGAAACTCATTTTACCAACATCCAAACATAAAAAATCAAATAAAAATGTTCGAGAACGATGTTTTAAACGATAAATTGAGTTCATTTGCAGCAGCTAAATCGTTACTCGATCAGTACTTTAATGAATCAAACTAGATTATATAATAAAATGTTTCAAATGAAGAAAATCACAATTATCGTTTTTGCAGCAATCATATTATTGTCGTGCGGAAACAAAAATCAGTTCACCCTGAATGGTACAATTGTACCCGAAACCGATGGCAAAATCATTCGGTATGAAATAACAAAAGGCAACCCGGTACCAGCCGACACTGCCGATATTGTTGCAGGTAAGTTTACTTTTACCGGCGAAATTGAAGCTGCCGAATTAATGCTTTTGGCAATTGATGGTCAAAACCAGTTTGTGGCACAATTATTTGTTGAGCCGGGCAAACTCGATATGACTGTTTATCCCGACAGCTTTGAAGCTAACGTTGTTACCGGTTCAAAATCGAACGATATCTTCCGCGATTACATGAACGAAATTTTCACTTTCTCAAAATCGCAGCAAGAACTCGAACAACGTTTTATGGCAGCACAAGCCTCGGGCAACGAAGAAGAAATGGATGCCATTAGGTTCGAATTTGAAACCATGATGGACAATACCCAGTTCTATGCAAAAAATTTCATCAAAGAATACAGCCAGTCGCCTGTTGCTGCATACGTTTATATGATGAACTTTTACCAAGAAGCAGAAGTAGAAGAACTCGACTCTGTTTTAGCAATGTTCGAACCCATCAAAACATCCGATTTTGTTGTAGTTTTACAAGAACGTGCCGACCAACTCAGGGCTTCGGGCGTAGGTGCTCAAGCTCCCGATTTCACCCTCGACCATTTGGGTGAAACTCCTGTTGCCCTTTCATCGCTACAAGGCAAATACGTGTTAATCGACTTTTGGGCATCGTGGTGCCAGCCATGTATGATTGAACTGCCAAACGTTATTGAACAATACAATGCATACAAAGATAAAGGCTTTGAAATTTATGGCGTATCGCTCGACCGTAGCGGAGAAGCTTGGATGAATACCATTGAAGAAAAACAAATGGAATGGATCAATGGTTGGGACCAAGAAGGACAAGTAGCCAACCAATATGGTGTAACCGGCATACCTACTACTATTTTGCTCGACAAAGAAGGTAAAATTATTGCCAAGAACCTTCGTGGCCCAGCGTTAAAAGAAAAATTGGCCGAATTGCTCGACTAAAAACATCTGTAACACGTACATTAAAAGCCGGTTTCGTTATTCAAACCGGCTTTTTTATTGCATTTATATAACAAAAAGAACACGTAATGCACACGTGTGCATTTTTTTATATATTTGTGAAATATTTTAAAAATGAAATGAAACGGATAACCATTAAGGACATTGCAAAATCGTTAAACCTGCACCACTCAACCGTGTCGAGGGCCTTACGGAACGATAATTCGGTAAACAACGAAACAAAAAAAAAGGTACTGGAATTTGCTAAAACACATGGTTACCAAATAAACCGAAATGCACTACAACTACGAGGCAACCCCAGCAACGTAATTGGCGTAATTGTGCCAAATATTTATCACAATTTCTTCTCAAACATCATCAGCTACATAACCAATTTTGCCTTTGCCAACGGCTATATTGTTTCAGTATTTCAATCGAACGAAAGCATTTCGCAAGAAGAGGAAATAATTAAGGCCATTGTACAAAACAATATTGCAGGTGTAATCGCATCGCTATCGATGGAAAGCACCAATGCTGTTCACTTTCACAAACTCAAACAATACAATATCCCTTTGGTTTTGTTCGATAGGGTCGATAATCATCTGAAAGTACCAAAAGTAACCATCAACAACACCGAAGTTTTGGAACAAACCATCGATTTTCTTGTTCAAAAAGGAAAAAGCCGCATTGCCTATTTAAGCGGAAAGGATAGCATTCTTCTTTATGCCGAACGCCAAAAAGGATACTCAAAAGGCATAACAAAGAATAATTTGCAATACACCAACATTATAAATGCAAGTGAAAAGTTCAACATTGAAAACGGTATTGCAATAGCTCAGTATCTTTTAAATTCAGAAATTATTCCCGATGCAATTATTTGCGACTCACATTTACTTATGCAAGGTATTTTTTCCGAAACAAAGAAGTCAAAGCACCCCATTCATCTGGTAACATTTGGCGGCTACAAAGGTTTGGCATCGGTTTATCCTGGCGTTACTTTTATTCAACAGCCCGAAAACGAAATAGCATGCGAGGCTTTCAACCTTTTATTAAAATGCATTAAAGATGAAACAACTACATGCGACATTCACAAAGAATTTGATGCAAAAATAATTGACAACTAATAACTAATAACTAACTAATAATTTTTAAAATGCTAAAAGGAATTTCACCATTAATCAGCCCCGAGCTACTTGCAACACTTGCCCGCATGGGGCATGGCGACGAAATTGTATTGGCCGACGCGCATTTCCCGGGCGAAACATTCAACAAAAACGTTTTACGTGCCGACGGGCTTCGCATACCCGACTTATTGGAAGCCATACTGCCATTGTTCGAACTCGACAGCTATGTGCCCCACCCTTTGGTGATGATGGCTGCTGTTGAAGGCGACATATTGGATCCTGCTGTTGAAGAAAGTTATCTCGAAGCCATACGCAAGACCAACCCCAATGCACCTGCAATTGAACGCATTGGCCGCTTCGAATTTTACGAACGCACCCAAAAGGCCTTTGCCGTTTTAATGACTGGCGAGACAGCAAAATACGGCAACATCATTTTAAAAAAGGGGGTTACACCTTAATTCCTTTGCTTCAAATCTTAAAATCCAAAATCTAACTAATAATAATCATGACAAAACCTAAACTTGTAGAAAAAAGGTACTTAGTTCCATTTATAATCGTAACCAGCTTATTTGCTCTTTGGGGCTTTGCCAACGACATTACCAATCCTTTGGTAGCTGCATTTCGTACCATTATGGAAATATCGAATGCCAAAGCAGCAATGGTACAATTCGCCTTTTATGGCGGCTATGCAACAATGGCCATTCCGGCTGCACTTTTTGT
>DAOSWJ010000074.1:0-11631 GCA_035380005.1 Prolixibacteraceae bacterium
ATTTTTCAACCAAAGGCGGAAAGCTGTTTGAGCCGAGGGACTGTAGTCTTCTTTCGCTTCGGGTTCGTTATCGAGTTGCCAGCCCCAAATTGCAGGATGTTTACCATAGCGTTTGGCCATTTCGGCTACAATTTTCGATGAGAATTTGCGAAAAACAGGGTTGGCCAGCGAGTTGTTTTGTCGCGAGCCATGTTCGCCACGTTGGTAATTGTTGTTCATCACATAAACTTCGGGGTATTTAATGCCCATCCAGGCCGGTGTGGTGGCTGTTGGTGTGCAAAGCATTACTTTTAATCCTTTCGAGGCAGCTAAATCGATGGCTTTGTCGAGCCATTCGAATTGGTAATTGCCTTCGGTAGGTTCTAAAAATGCCCATGAAAATTCGCCCATGTGCACATATTCGAAGCCCATTTTTGCCATGTTTTCGAAATCGCGTTCCCATTGCGATTGCGGCCAATGTTCGGGATAATAAAAAATACCGGGGGTAATCAGTTTTTCGTTGTCAAAAAACTTTAATGCATTTTGTGCATTCAGGCTTGTACTAAAAGCAGCTAAGATGATGAATAAACAAATAAATTTCATGTTGCACTCAATTAATGATGAATTTCAAATTTAAGTCGAAAATTTCAATAAAACAGTGTTGTTATGTTTACAATGAATGTGGATGATGTAAAAAATTAGACAAAAAAAAGCCCGTACAGATGTTTGCACGGGCTTTTCCGAATATTGTATTTTGCAAATTATTCGCTTAACGAGTAACGGTCGAAACCGGTAACGGTAAGGTCTTTTGCAATACTTTGCAGGTATTGCCTGATGGTTTGCTTGTTGTCTTTCACAAAATCTTGGTTCAACAAAGTACTTTCTTTGTAGAATTTGTTAAGAGCACCTTGAGCAATTTTGTCGAGCATGTCCTCTGGTTTGCCTTCCTGACGGTATTTTTCTTTGGCAATTTCGAGTTCTTTTGCAACAACATCGGCAGGTACGTCGTTTTTATCAACAGCAACAGGGTTCATTGCAGCGGCTTGCATGGCCACATCTTTGCCAACCTGAGCGTCAACATCGGCTTTGTTAAAACCAACAATTGTCGATAATTTGTTACCCGGGTGAATGTATGCAACAACCGATTCGGCTTCGATAGTTGAGTAGTAACCCAACTCGAGTTTTTCGCCAATAATACCGGTTTGTTCAATAACGTGTTCTTCGAGTGTACGTCCGTCCATTACCAATTGTTTGGCACCATCGAGGTCTTTGGCATCGCTAGCCAAAGCTAAATCGAGCATTTGGTCGGCCAACTTGATGAAACCTTCGTTTTTGGCAACGAAGTCGGTTTCGCACTTGAGCACAATGATACCGGCTTTTTTACCGGCAACTTTGCCTAAAACAACGCCTTCCGAAGCTTCGCGGTCGGCACGTTTGTTGGCTATTGCTTTACCTTTTTCGCGGATAATCTGAACAGCAGCATCGAAATCGCCGTTTGCGTCGGCAAGTGCTTGTTTGCAGTCCATCATACCTGCACCTGTTGCTTTACGCAACTTCATTACATCTGCAGCAGAAATTGACATTATTTAAATGTTTTAAAGATGTTACTAATTCGATATAAAAATTAAGCTTCTTCTTCTTCCGAAGCTTCTTCTTCAACTTCAGGAGCTTCAACCTTTTTAGCAGCAGCTTTTTTGGCTTTAGGTTTAGCTTCTTTCTTTTCGTCAGAATCTTTATCGCGTTCGGCTTTGCGTTCGCCCATTCCTTCTTTCACAGCTTCGCACATTTCGCCAACAATCAGTTTGATTGAGTCAGATGCATCGTCGTTAGCAGGAATTACGAAATCGATTCCGTTAGGATCGGAGTTGGTATCAACCATTGCGAATACAGGAATACCCAAGCGTTGAGCTTCGCGTACAGCAATTTTTTCTTTCATTACGTCAACAACGAATAAAGCAGCAGGAAGACGGGTAAGGTCAACAATTGAACCCAACACTTTTTCGAGTTTTGCACGTTTACGGGTAATTTGCAGTCTTTCGCGTTTCGAAAGGTTACCCCAGTTTGCAGGGTCTTTCATCAATTTATCGATCGACGACATTTTTTTAACTGCTTTACGAATGGTTGGGAAGTTGGTTAACATACCACCAGGCCAACGTTCGGTAACATAAGGCATGTTTACAGCACCTACCAAGTCGGATACAATTTGTTTGGCTTGTTTTTTAGTAGCCACAAAAAGTATTTTTCGGCCCGATTTAGCAATTTGCTTTATAGCATTGCTGGCTTCGTCAACTTTAACTGCGGTTTTTTGCAAGTCGATAATATGAATCCCGTTTTTCTCCATAAAAATGTAAGGAGCCATGTTGGGGTTCCACTTGCGTTTAAGGTGACCAAAATGGACACCGGCTTTCAATAATTCTTCGAATTGTAATTTTGCCATAATGATTTTTGTTTACATTCTGCAATATCAATCCGCGAGTAGTCCCTTATTATTAAAAGGAATCTCGCGAATTTAGATACTAAACAAAATATTGTTATACGATGATATAATATTAACGTTTTGAGAACTGGAAGCGCTTGCGTGCTTTTGGTTGACCAGGTTTCTTCCTTTCCACTTCGCGTGGGTCGCGGGTCATGAAACCGGCTTTTTTCAGTTCTGGTTTGTTTTCGGGGTCAATTTTAACCATTGCCCTCGAAATGGCTAAACGGAGCGCTTCGGCTTGGCCGTTGAAACCACCGCCATCGAGGTTTACTTTGATGTCGTATTGACCGGCTACGTTTAACAGGTTCAGTGGCTGAAGCACTACATACTGAAGTGTTTCTTGTGGAAAGTATTCTTTAAGCTCGCGCTTGTTTATGGTAATATTACCGCTGCCCTCAGTTACATAAATACGGGCAACTGCAGCTTTCCTTCTTCCTAATGCGTTTACTACTTCCATTATTTAATGCTGTTTAAATCAATAACTCTGGGTTTCTGTGCCTCGTGTTTGTGCTCGCTTCCGATCACTACTTTCAGGTTTCTGAAAAGTTCGCTACCCAAACGGTTTTTGGGCAACATACCTTTTACAGCCTTCTCAACCAACCTTTCGGGATATTTTTTCAAAATATCCTCGGGGTTTTGAGTGCTTTGTCCACCTGGATAGCCCGAGTGACGTACGTACTCTTTTTGAGTAAGTTTATTACCGGTAAGCTTAACTTTTTCGGCATTAATCACGATCACGTTATCGCCACAATCGACGTGAGGAGTAAAATCGGGTTTGTGTTTTCCCCTCAGTATAAACGCCACTTTACTTGCCAAACGGCCAAGTACCTGACCTTCGGCATCAATCACCAACCATTCTTTCTTAACAGTAGCTTTGTTGGCTGAAATTGTTTTATAACTTAATGTATCCACTTGGTTTACAAGTTTTAATAATCCTACATAATTTTTTGTCCCGCTTTATTACGATGTGTCGCCTGTAAATCCACTGCTCAAAATTAGTTATCAGTTCCGGACGGCTAAGTACCTTCTTATAACCCTTTGAAATCAATATATTACCACATCGCGGGTACGTTAATTAATCGGGATTGCAAAAGTATTTTCTTTTTTGGTAAAAACAAATGCTTTTTTAAAAATAATTACGTATAAATCAGTATTTAATGTTTTTTTATTAGTTTTTTAACCGAACAAAGCCCGGAATAAAAAAGGGCAACCAAAAACTTACGGCTACCCTTTATCAATGTTAGTGTTATAAAAAATTACACTGTTGTCTGGTAAAAATTCTAGAACATATAAATTGAATATATTTCATGAGCTAACATCTTGATTATCATAATGGGCTAAAGCCCCTTTTCAAAGATGCGATTTATAAGAGGCTGTCTAAAAAGATTAGGCAGTCTTTTTTTTGACAAAAATTTTGTAATGATGTAAATATATCATATATTAGCATCATTATGAGGTACCGTTCAAATATCAAATTCAAAGAAGTCACCTCGCAGCAAACAGTATTGTTTCCCAGTAATATAGGTGACAGAATACCGGATAATCATCCGGTTCGCTTAGTCAACAGTATAGTTGATCAGTTAAATATCGACCGCATTTTAGAGTTGTACAAAGGCGGAGGCACTAGCTCCTATCACCCAAGGATAATGCTCAAAATATTGTTTTACAGCTACTTTAACAATATCCAATCATGCAGAAAAATCGAAAAGATGCTCCATGAGAATATTTATTTTATGTGGATAAGCGGGAACAACACCCCTGACTTTAGGACTATTAATTACTTTAGGAGCAAACGTTTAAAAGACATTATTCAGGATTTGTTTGCTGAAATGGTACGGCTCATGGCTGATCTTGGTTATGTAAGCCTCGAAAAGCAATACATTGATGGGACTAAGATCGAAGCGGCCTCTAATCGGTACACCTTTGTGTGGAGAGGTTCATCTGAAAAAAACAAAGCAAAACTGGAAGAAAAGATTAAGTTGGTTTTGAGCGAAATTGAATCGGCCATAAAACAAGATGATCAAGTCAATTCTTCGGGCAATGAGATAGGTAATATCGACTCAAAGGAACTGAAAAAGAGAATAGAAGAACTAAACCAACGCCTTGACAAGCTCAATAAAAAGCAACAAAAAAATGTCGAAAAGCTGGAGAAGGAACATTTGCCCAAGCTTAAGGAATATGAAAATCAACTCAATATTTTAGGGGAGCGGAAAAGTTATTCCAAGACGGACCCTGATGCCACGTTCATGCGAATGAAAGAGGACCACATGAAAAACGGCCAGTTAAAACCTGGGTATAATGTTCAGATCAGTACGGAAAACCAAATAATCACCAACTACACTATGCACCAGCGCCCCGGTGATACAGCAACCCTAAAACCACATCTTGAGCAATTTGAACAACAACAAGGCAAACAGTCCAAACAAGTGATTGCCGATTCAGGATATGGGAGCGAAGAAAACTATGAATATGCCCAAAACAAAGGCATTGAAGCTTTTATTAAATACAACTGGTTCCATAAAGAACAGAAGCGAAAATACAAAAACGATCCTTTTTTACCCGCAAACTTGTTTTACAATGCCGAGAGTGATTTTTTGGTGTGTCCGACAGGTCAGAAAATGCACTGCGTTTCTGTTCAAAAGAGGACTTCGGATTTAGGCTATCTGTCGACAGTACACATCTATCAGGCTATTAATTGCAATGGTTGCCCAATGCGTGGGAGTTGCCATGAAGGAAAAGGCAATAGGAGGATAGAGATAAACCACAAACTACGGAGATACAGGGCGCAGGCACGTGAAAGGCTGATGAGCGAACAGGGGCTTGAGCACCGAAGCATGCGGCCAATAGAACCAGAAGCGGTGTTTGGCCAGATAAAGTTCAATAATAAGTTCAACCGTTTCACTCTAAGGGGGCTCGAAAAGGTGAATGTGGAGTTTGGACTGGTTGCAATATCCCACAACCTTAGGAAAATTGTGTCTAGAATATCCGGTTTATCGGCAAAAAAGGACATTTATGCATTTTGCATTGAAAAATTATGGCACATGCTTGATGTTCTTGAAACAATAATGAGGAACGAAATACCTTCGGAAACAAAAAATAGATTAAACATCAATATGGCATACCAAAACTAAATGAAAATGAAAAAAAAAGAGACTGCCTTTTTAGACAGCCTCTTTTTGTAGCCCCACCAGGAATCGAACCTGGATCTACAGTTTAGGAAACTGCTATTCTATCCGTTGAACTATGAGGCCAACTTTCTGAAAAAAGTGCTGCAAAAATAGCTATTTTAAGCATTTGAACAAAACCAAGCACAAAAAAGCTTACACATTTCTGAAAATACGTAATTCGCTGTTGTAAAACCGATCAAATTTAACTGGCGAGTAATTGAATACCGGTGCTTTAACGCCTGTGCCAAAACAAACTTGTCCGGTGTATACATGTGCTTCATCCCATAAATCTTGATCAATGAAACTTTGAAGCATTGTAGGTCCGCCTTCAACAATCAACGATTGAATATCGTTATCGTATAAATATTTAATTAGTGTACTGATGGTGTTTTCGCAAGTGCTACATTCTATTAATGTTATTCCAGGTTTACCAATGTAATCTTCGTTTGCAATTAACAAGGTTTTGGCTTCGTTGTTGAAAAGCTTGAGTGATGATGGCAAGCGTTTATTGCGGTCGGGAACAATGCGCAAGGGTTGTATTCCATACCAGTCGCGCAAAGTGAGCGATGGATTGTCTTTCAAAGCAGTTTCGGTACCAATTAGAATGGCATTTTCGCTTGCCCTTTGTTTGTGAACGGCAATGCGAGCCATTTCGTTGGTGATCCAAGTTGGTTGGCCGAAACCGGCTTTGCTGCGATCTATATCAACAAACCCATCGGACGTTTGGGCCCACTTCAGAATGAGGTAAGGACGTTTTTTTTGATGAAAGGTGAAGAAGCGTCGATTTAGTTCCAGACACTCGTCATTTAAAATTCCTACTTCAACATCAATTCCTGCGCGTTTCATTTTTTCAATGCCCAAACCGGCTACTTTGGCAAAGGGATCAATAGTGCCAATAATAACCCTTGGAATACCTTTTTGAATGATGAGGTCGGAACAAGGCGGTGTTTTACCAAAATGTGCACAGGGCTCGAGGTTAACGAAAAGCGTTGCTTCTTTTAAAAGACTTTGATCGCCTACAGCATTAATTGCGTTTACCTCGGCATGGGGACCTCCGTATTTTTGGTGAAAACCTTCGCCAATAATTTTATTGTTGTGAACAATTACAGCGCCTACCATGGGGTTAGGAGCAACATGGCCTTCGCCTAATTTTGCCAAATCGAGGCACCGTTGCATGTTTTTAATCGGATCGTTCATAGCTTAAAACTTGGTGCAAATGTACCGATTAGCTTTTTATATTGAAACAATTTAGCGTTTTGGGTATTTATTTTTACTTTAATGAACTAATCTAATTTTGTTTTTATTGGTTACTTTGCAACATATGAAGCCAACTATCGAACACATAAAAAACTCGTTGGAACCCTTTTATCCACAGTCTGAAATTGAAAGCTTTATTGCTATTCTATTTCAACATTTTATGGGATACAGCACTACTCAGATGTTGTTGAATAAAGATGCCATACTAAGTAGCGATATTGTTCATCAAATTGAAAAAGTGCTTCATCGTTTAAAAAAGTGCGAGCCCATACAATATATCCTTGGCGAAACAATGTTTTACGATTTGCGTTTCGAAGTTGATGGCTCGGTATTGATTCCACGTGGCGAAACTGAAGAATTGATCGATCGGATTATAAAGAGACACAAAAACAAAACATTAAGGGTGCTCGATATTGGAACAGGGAGCGGTGCTATTGCTGTAAGCATAAAAAAGAATTTGCCATTTGCCGAGGTTTTTGCATGCGATGTTTCGCATAAGGCTTTGCACACAGCCAAAAAGAATGCAAGTATTAATGGGGTTGAAGTGAATTTCTTTTACCACGATATTTTATCTGAAATGGCATTGCCTGAGCATAATTTCGATGTTTGGGTAAGTAATCCCCCTTATGTAACCGAAAAAGAGAAGGTTCAAATGGAACGCAATGTGCTTGATTATGAACCTCACTTAGCGCTTTTTGTACCCGACGACGATGCCCTGATGTTTTACCGAACTATTACTGAAAAAGCAACTCGATATTTGAAACCGAAGGGAGAACTTTGGTTCGAAATAAACGAAGCTTACGGCAATGCCGTTTTGCAATTGTTGGAGTCGCATGGCTTTGAAGCAACAATTTTTAGCGACCTTAATGGAAAACATCGAATGGTTTTTGCATGCTTAAAGCATTGATACTTGTTTCAATTTCTTTTTCTATAGTTTTAATCCGGTATTGGTAAGCTTTTGCTGCGGTTTGTGTTGCATTCTTTTGGGGATCACTTTCAGGCTTTCGGTCAAAAGTATGTTCAGCAACCGTTCCTTTTTCGATATGCGTGTAGTTACCATGCTAATTTCGCGTACAGGTGCGGTACCTTCAATTTCTTTAATCATTTGTTCTTTATCGGAACTGACCGAGAGGGTTGCCATTTCGGGTATAAAGGTGATCCCTCCTGCATTTTCGACTACCCTGCAAAGCGATTCGATTGAGTTTGAGAGGTACACAATATTCTGGAATTCGCCTGGTTCCTTGGCATATACACAAACCGAATCGACCTGATTTTGAAAACAATTGCCTTCTTCGAGGTACCACATTTCTTTTAGATCGACAGTGTTTAAATCGATGGTTTCAAATTGGGCCAGTTCATGGTTTTCGGAAACATACAGATAGAATTTCTCATAAAAAAGAGGTTTAAATTCAAGCCCCTTTGCTTCAACGGGTGTAGATATAAAACCTGCATCGAGCATGCCGTTACGCAAATCCGATACGATATTTTCGGTTTTTAATTCAAAAATTGTGAGTTTAATATTTGGGTAGTTGGTCGAAAATTGATCAACAAACAATGAGAACCAATAGGGAGCCAAGGTTGGGATTACCCCAATTTTTAGATTGCCTTCGGGTTTATTTTCCATTTCAAAGGGCAAATCTTTTAGTTTCTCGGCCATTTGTATCAATTCGCGGGTTTTCTCAACAAACTGTTCACCCTCGGCTGTTAGTACAATTTGAGTAGGCGAACGCTTAAAGATGTTGATACCCAATTCCTCTTCTAGCTTGCTAATTTGCAGGCTTAGTGCCGGTTGCGAAATATTGAGCTTTTGTGCTGTTTTCGAAAACGATTGGTAATGGCTTAGCTCAAGTACATAGCTTAGTTGCAACAATGTCATTGTATAATGTTTTACTTATGGGTTTATAATTAATTATAAAAATAGGCAATATTACCTTTGTTCTATCAAAATAAACTAGAAATTATTAACACTAAAAATTATACTACAATGAAAGCAAATAACGAAAAAACCGTTGAGAGATTAAACAAAGTTTTATCAGACCTACAAGTTGTATATCAAAACTTGCGTACCATGCATTGGTTGGTTAAAGGTGAGCAGTTTTTCATGTTACATAAATTCTACGAAGAATTATACAACGAAACTGCCGAAACTGTTGACGAAGTTGCCGAGCGGATATTGATGTTAGGCGGAACTCCATCCCATCTTTTTGTCGATTACTTGAAACAGTCAGATATTGAGCCTGTTGTTGAAGTACCAAAAGGAAAAGAAAGCCTTAAACTGGTAGTAAAGAATTACAATTATTTGTTGAGTTCGTACAGAGAATTGAATGCCTATGCTGCCGAGAATGACGACGAAGGAACAGCAGCAATGTTTAGCGAATTGATAGGATCGACAGAGAAGAAGCTGTGGATGATGAATTCAACTTTGGCCTAGTTTAAACAGATGATCAAACATATTGATTCGTTTTAGAAAATTTAAAATCAAATCAACTTAAAAATTACAAAAATGGAAAACACACAAGAAGTAAAAGTAGTTTCGTTGCCTCGTATTGGAGAGGCAGCTCCCGAGTTTAAAGCAGTTACCACACAAGGTGATATCAATTTTCCGGCCGATTACAAAGGCAGTTGGGTAATTCTTTTTAGTCATCCGGCCGATTTTACACCGGTTTGTACTTCAGAGTTCATGACCTTTGCTACAATGGAAGAACAATTTGCTGAAGCCAATTGTAAACTGGTTGGGCTTTCGGTTGATGGTTTGTACAGTCACATTGCTTGGTTGCGCACAATTAATGAGAAAATTGAGTACAAAGGGATGAAAAATGTGGAAGTTAAATTTCCGCTTATTGAAGACATTACCATGGAGGTTGCCAAAAAGTACGGTATGATTCAGCCAGGTGAAAGCAATACTAAAGCTGTACGTGCGGTTTTCATTATCGATCCTAAAGGAGTAATTCGTACCATTATTTATTACCCACTGAGTTTGGGACGTAATTTCGATGAGCTATATCGCGCACTGATTGCTTTGCAAACTGCCGACGAGTTTGGTGTTGCAACTCCTGCCGACTGGCGTCCGGGCGATGATGTGATCATTTCACCTGCCGGATCGTGCGGAACTGCAAAAGATCGTATGGATGGAAAAGAAGATGGCCTCGATTGTAAAGACTGGTTCTTCTGCACCAAAAAAATCGACAAGGATGAAGTACTGAAACGAGTTTTGAAGAAATAATTACCTAAGCATTTTACCCAAAAACCCAAAGAGCCTGCCCATTGAGAGCAGGCTCTTTTGATGATTATTATTTTTTATGAAAGGCTTCAATTTCTTTCAGCGATATCCGGTTTTCGTAAATGGCTTTGCCGGTAATTACACCCGGAACCCCCATTTCATCGAGTTCATAAATGTCTTTCATGGTAGCAATTCCGCCACTGGCAATAAGTTCGAGGGTTGGAAATTTTTCCAAAATCTCTTTGTATAAATCGATACTTGGGCCTGTAAGCATTCCATCGCGAGCGATGTCGGTTGAAATCACTTTCGAAATGCCTTTATCGATATAACTTTTGATAAAAGGTATAATGTCTTCGTTTGAGTCCTCCTGCCAGCCACTTACGGCAATTTTGCCATCTTTAGCATCGGCACCTAAAATAATTTTTTCGGCACCATATTTACCAATCCAGCTTTCGAAGGTTGAACGGTTTTTTACGGCAATACTTCCACCGGTAATCATGCGCGCGCCACTTTCGAAAGCAATACGCAGGTCTTCATCGCTTTTAAGCCCGCCGCCAAAGTCTATAACCAGGTTGGTTTTTGAAGCTATGGTTTCAAGTACTTTGTAGTTTACGATATGTTGTGCTTTAGCCCCGTCGAGGTCAACCAGGTGCAGGCGTTTAATTCCTGCATCTTCGAACATCTTGGCTACTTCGAGCGGGTTTTCGTTATACACGGTTTTCTGGTTGTAGTCGCCCTGCGAAAGGCGTACACATTTGGCATCGATAAGGTCGATAGCGGGAATGATTGTTATCATATTTATATTCTATTATCGTTAGCAAAACAATGTAAAGCATAAAGTGGGACTGATTTTATCCCGTTCTCGAAACCGAAATTTTTAGTTGAAACCCGCAACGAGTATGCCGGTTTGTATTTATCAATGTACTGTTTAAGGCTTTTGGACCGGACATTTTCCGATGATTTTACTTCAATTGGAATCACTTTTCCATCGTTCATTTGTACTACAAAATCAACTTCTGCCTTTCCTTGCGATTCCCAGTAGTTCGGTTGAAATTTATTGACTATAAGAGAATTCATTACGAAGTTTTCAGTTAAGGCACCTTTGATGTTGTCGATAATACGATTGCCCGAAATTAGAAAATGAGGCGCAATTCCAAATTTAGAGCACAGTAACCCATTATCCGATAAATATATTTTGAAAGCAGCATTCTCAGCATACAATTGTAAAGGAAACTTCCCTTCGGTAATTTTAACACATTTATATGCAACACCTGAAGCTTGCAGCCAGTCTAATGCCGATTCGAACTCATAGGCACGTGCTCCAGTTTTAATAAGTTTGTATTGAAATTTCCTATTCTCTTTGGCCAACTGGGCTGGGATTGTATTAAAGGCAGCCATGATTCGAGTGGTTTCGTCGGGAGTGGCATATTTGGCCATGTCGGCCACGTATGCATCGTTGATGTTTTTTTGAAGTGCAACAACAAAATTAAAATCTTCTTTTTCAATATATTCTTTAACAACTTGAGGCA
>DAOSWJ010000075.1:0-11623 GCA_035380005.1 Prolixibacteraceae bacterium
GTATCCCACTAATTCATCGACCTGTTTTTTAAGATTAACGTAATGTTCAACATTGTCGCGCGAAGGTACAGCCAGCATCACCAAACTCACCTTGCCCTGATATTGTGGGTATTTTTCGAGAAAGAGGCTAAATGCCTTTAATCGGTTGGGGATTCCTTTTGTATAATCCATCCGGTCAATTGAAAGGATCAGTTTACGATCGGGTGAAGTGCTGAAATATTTATCGAGTTCAATATGCAATTCCGACTTTTCGGAATCATTTTTTGCTTGTATGTGGCTTGCTGCCGAGCTAAATTTTTCATAATCGATTCCCATAGGAAAAGCATCGGCCAAAATAATACGGCTTTCGGTATGTATTTGGTTAAAATGAATTTCGATACCAAAAAGCCGCCTAACAGTACTAAAGAAGTGCCTTTCGTAATCGTAAGTATGAAAACCAATTAAATCGGCTCCCAGCATACCTTCGATTATTTCGTTACGCCAAGGCAATATTCTGAAAACTTCGTACGACGGGAAAGGAATATGGAGGAAAAAACCAATGGTTACATCGGGCCTTTCATTTTTGATCATTTGCGGCACCAAAAGCAACTGATAGTCGTGAACCCAAATAGAATCGCCATCGTCGAGCACCTTCAATGCAGCGTTGGCAAACTTTCGGTTAACAGCAACATAAGCATCCCAACAATCCTGATCGTACTCAACAAACTCATTAAAATAATGAAAGAGTGGCCAAATGGTCTTATTACTAAATCCTTCGTAATATTTATCAAT
The DNA here is from genome assembly GCA_035380005.1 of Prolixibacteraceae bacterium. Taxonomy (GTDB): domain Bacteria; phylum Bacteroidota; class Bacteroidia; order Bacteroidales; family Prolixibacteraceae; genus Roseimarinus. The sequence continues at coordinate 772 of DAOSWJ010000075.1, forward strand.
ATCGTCGGTTGAAAGATGAACAGCTACACAATTTTCTTTAACGAAAGCTTTTTCGATCCGCTCTTTATCGCCAGTTTCAAACTGCTCTTCTGCAATTCCTGGCCAACCAATCCATTTACCGTTGTACTTTTGGTAAACCGACTTCATGCCGGTTGCCAATCCGCCAACGCTCGGACTAAGTTTAAATTCATTGTCAATTTTTTCGGTATTGAATGGTAATCGGTTCGATAAAATATGAATTCTGCTCATTATTTTGTTTATTTATGTGACACTTGCTTTTGAAAGGAATAAACCTTCGACTTAAATATATGTTTAATATCTGACTTAAAAAAACAAACACATCACCAAAAACCTTTATTTTACTAATATTTAAACTCAATTTTGAATGGATAATCTAAACTACGGTATAATAGGAAACTGCAAAACAGGGGCTTTGGTCTCCGAAACCGGATCGATAGAATGGCTGTGTTTACCAAACTTTGATTCCCCTTCGGTTTTTGCCAAAATTTTAGACGAAAACATAGGCGGAAGCTTCGAAATTAGTGCCGAAAATATTATCAACACAGACCAAAAATACCTTAAAAACACCAACATATTACGTACACGTTTTAATTGCACCGATGGCATATTCGATGTGCTCGACTTTATGCCTCGCTATGTAAGCGAAAATGTTAAAGAACGCTATTCCCCCCCCGATTTGATAAGGTATTTTAAAGTAATTAGCGGACAACCTAAGCTCAGAATAATATACAATCCGAAGCTTGAGTACGGTAAGCACAAAACCATAACCCGCATCGAAAACGACCATATTAAATCGTTCACATCGAAAGGCGAATACGATTCGATGTATTTTTATTCGGGTTTCGATTTAAAAAAAATAATCAATGGCGAAAGCATTACCTTAAACGACGACAATTTTTGCCTCATCAGTTATCATCAAAAATTATTAAAACAAACCACCGAGCGGGCTTATTTAAAACTACAACGTACCGAGGTATATTGGCTAAACTGGAGCCAACGCACCACTCAATACACCAAATATAACGATCAGGTTATCAGAAGCGCTCTGGCGCTCAAGCTACTCAGCTACCAAAAAAGCGGTGCTGTTTTAGCGGCACTAACCACATCGCTACCCGAAACCATTGGCGAAGTTCGCAACTGGGACTACCGTTTTTGCTGGATACGCGATGCTTCAATGGTGGTAAAAATTATGAAGAAACTAGGTCACAATAGTATTTCGCGTCGCTACCTTAATTTCATTATCGACATTATGCCCGATAAAGATGAGAAAATTCAAATCATGTATGGCATAAACGGCGAAAAGAAACTCACAGAATACGAGCTCGAACATTTTTCGGGGTATAAAGGATCGAGGCCCGTACGTATTGGCAATGCTGCTTATAAACAAAAACAGAACGACATTTATGGCATTTTGCTGGATGTAATTTTCGAACATTTCCGCATTCATCGCACCTCGTTGATGCACAGCGAAGAATTATGGACCATAGTACGCAACGTGGTTAAAATTGTAAAACGCAACTGGCAAAAACCCGATAAAGGAATTTGGGAAATGCGTAGCGAGGACAAACACTTCACCTTTAGCAAAGTATTGTGCTGGACAGCTATCGACAGGGCTTTGCGCATTGCCATTATGCTCAACCAAAAACAATACATTAAACCGTGGATTAAACTTCGAAACCAAATAAGCGACGACATTATGCAAAAAGCATGGTCGGAGAAGAAACAGGCCTTTACCCAAGCGTACGAAACCGAAGAACTCGATTCGGCTGTTCTGTTAATGGAAAGCTACGGCTTTATTGCCGGCACCGACCCCAAATACATAAGTACCGTTGAAGCTATACAACGCGAACTAGAATACAATGGTTTGATGTACCGATACAAAAACAACGACGATTTCGGAAAACCCAAATCAGCTTTTACAATTTGTAGTTTTTGGTTAATCAATGCATTAATTAAAATTGGACGCAAAGAAGAAGCAGAAATAAAATTCAACGAGCTTCTTTCGTATTCGAACCATTTGGGATTATTTAGCGAAGATATCGATTTCGACACCAAACGCCTGCTGGGAAATTTTCCTCAAGCATACTCTCATTTGGCACTAATCGAAACGGTAATCAACTTAACGCAAGGCGAAAAAACCGAGGAAGAACTTATGCTTGAATTCTTCCACTAACTAAAGCCAAGGTTTCATTACCCGCTGTAAAGCTTTTTCGCCCTGCAGCCACGACAAAAACACACCATAATTGGTAATTGGAATGCCCGTATTGCGCAACTCGCGCAGCCGGGCTTGCAATTTCTGGTTGCTGATCATACAACCGCCACAATGAACAATTAATTTGTATTGCTTCAGGTTTTCATTGCTTTGGAATTCGCGCCCGAAATTAAACTCCACACCAACACCCGGATACAATGCTTTTATTTTATTCGGAATTTGTACGGTGCCAATATCTTCCTGAATACGAGAATGATTACAAGCTTCGGCTATCAGAACTTTATCGCCGGGCTGCAAGTCGTTCATAGCGCTAATGCCATTATAAAAATCGATCAAACGTCCATTGCTGCCATAGTTGATCATCATAATCGAAAACGTTGTAAGGGCTATATAGTCAGGCACCCATTTCGACATAATGTCCATAGCTTGCGAATCGGTTATTATGGCAGCCGGGCGCTGTTTAAACTGATCGATAAAAGTATCGAAGCGATCTTTCTCTTTTTGAGGATTCGAACTACGCGCTGTTTTCAAGTTCATACGATACGAAACCGGATATGCCCAATGACGCGTAATATATTCTTCGGCCATAGCTTGCGGGCGCAAGTAACGACCGGGAGGAGTTTCATCGTCCATTGGGATATTGAGCACATAAAACTTATCGCACTCAACAAATGGCAATAATTCAACCTGATTCTTTTTTGAATCGTAATTTTTTAAAATAAAATCAATTAACAACGGTCTAAAAGCACTATCAATAGCTTTTAATGCAATTGAAGGATATAACTCAAGGTTAGAAATTTTCTTTTCAACACTGCTAATAAAGTTCGAATGAGCAGAATTAAACAAGTTGTAAACTACCAACATTTGCTTGTCGTACTCGCGTACCTTTTCAAAAATTATATTTTCAGTTTCAAATTGTTTCGACGACGGATCGATTACCAGAATAACAAGGTCGCATTCTTTCAGTACATTAAAAACTTTGGTACGTTTCTTTTCTCCCAGTTCACTGCTTTCATCGAGCCCGGCCGTATCGAATAGTTTTATCGGACCAAGACCATGCAATTCCTGTAAAGCAACTTTGGTGTCGGCGGTTGTTCCCGGCGTAACGTCAGTTATTGAGGTTTCTTGTTGGGTAAGTAAATTCATCAACGAGCTTTTGCCCGAATTCATCTTGCCAAAAAAACCTATGTGTTCGCGAATAATTTCCATACATTTGATTAAAAAGAACAAATAAGCAGATAAAGGTAAAACGAAAATGGAACAATAATTAAGGTAAAAGAAACTTTTTATCGAAAAACAAGTTTTTAAATAGTGGTAATTTTTAGCCATTTTCAATAAAAATTTTAGTTTTGTAAGTTGAAGAGAGATTATATGGAAAAGATCGCTGTTTTTCCTGGATCGTTCGACCCGTTTACAGTTGGACACGAATCGGTTTTGAAAAGAGCATTACCTGTATTCGACAGGATTATTGTAATGATTGGGGTTAACAACACAAAAAATTACCTTTTTTCGGTTGAAACCCGGAAAAAAATTATTGAAGAAGTTTTTTGCGATGAACCTCGTATCAGTGTTCAGATACACGATGGGTTAACGGTTGATTTTTGCAGGCAAACCGGTGCAACACACATACTAAGAGGCCTCAGAACAGCAGCCGATTTTGAATACGAAAGGGCTATTGCGCAAGTAAATAAAAAGATGTACAATAACATTGAAACCGTTTTTTTGCTTACATTGCCTGAGCATACGCCAATTAATTCATCGGTGGTGCGCGATATTTTAAAACACAATGGGGACATTAGCATGTTTATTCCTGAAAATATAAACATCAGAAAATTTTTGAGCGATGAGAAGCATTAACAGAAACATTATCACCATAGCTTTTTTGCTGCTTTGCACCATTTTACACGGTGCCGAAATTAAGTTTGTTGCACCCGAGTATGCCGGTGATGCTTTTAGCTTCTACGTAGTCCCCAACTTTCTGACCGAAAAGCAAGAGGTAATAGGCAATGCCGAAGTAGATGCCAACGGCAATTTTAGCTGCACTATCGACATTAACGAGCAACTACCGGTATATACCGAATTTGATGTTTATAAAGGGTGGATTGTATTGAACCCCGACGATGTAGTTGAAATAACCCTTCCGCCCAAAGAACAAAAAAAATCATCGAACCCCTACTTCAGGCCAAAAATGGTTCACTTTGGCATAAAAAACCCTTCGCCAGAAAACATTAACCTGCTAATAGTAAATTTCAACAGGCAATTTCAAATGCAAATGAGCCAAAACATGCAGCAGATTTTTTACCGCCGATCGGTTGAGACTGCTGTTCAGGTGGTTGAAACATTGCAAGCTCAATTTCCTGCAAGCGAAAATGCCTATTTCGAAGAATACAAAACCTACAAATATGCTTCGATAAAATACACAGCTCAGATTCAAGATCCCGCACCTGTTATCGAGGAGTACTTCAATAAAAAACCCATTTTATACACCCAGCCCGAATACAGCGAAATGTTCGACAAACTATTTTCGAAATACCTTCAATACGCAACCCAGCAGGTTAACGGGCAAAAAATTAGCGTATTGCTCAACTCTGGAGCATACGAACAGCTTATCGACTGGCTTACCATTGACATGATGTTCGACAAAGCATTGTCCGAAGCAATTATTATAAAAGGTATCAAACCCATTTTTTACTCGAAAAGGTTCAATACTGTAGGTCTTTTCAATATTCTACATAAAATAACCGAAACATCCGAAGTTGAAACACACCGGATTGCAGCCAACAAAATATTCAACGAGTTGGCCCGTACACAATACGGAACTATTGCACCCGAGCTCGATTTAGCCGACACCGAAGGCAACATTGTTAGCTGGGACGATTATGAGGGCAAATATGTTTACTTGTGTTTTACGCGTACTGATAACGAAAAATTTGCGCCACATAAAGCTTTAATCAAAGAATTTCAAATAAAATATAAAGACGATTTAGCTGTTGTAATTGTAATTGAAGACGACAAAATAGAAGAAAACAAAGAGATGATCAACAGCGATGGTTTCGAATGGACAATTTTAAGGGGAAGCACCCGTCGTGAAATATATGATTCATATAACGTTCGCATCTTACCAACGTACTTCCTCATCGACCCGCAAGGGCGAATGGCAGGTTCGCAGGCACCCTGGCCCGACGAAAATTTCGAAATGCAATTTGCCAATGTACTCAAAGCAACTCAGAATTAGAAAAAGACATAACAAAAAAAGGATGGCATCTGCCATCCTCTAAATCCTAACCAAACCTAATTCTATGAAAAATCTATTGCTTTACTAACGATACAAAGATACGACAATACTCTGTTAACGATTGAAAACCAATGTTAATTATTGTTAAGACTTGTCTCACATCATCAATATGTTAGCTATTTCTCAAAACACACTAATGCACATGGAAATAAAAGTCAAAAGTATTACCTTTGCTAACCGTTTTTGTTGAACATCAACACAACTATAAACGTTTACCCTTTTATAATTATGAATCTGCAATTAAAATCATAAACAAACAATCTTATTATGGCTACAAAGTACGTTTATACTTTTGGGAACGGTCAGGCCGAAGGAAGGGCTGACATGAAAAATCTGTTAGGAGGCAAAGGCGCCAACCTTGCCGAGATGAACTTAATTGGAGTTCCGGTACCTCCGGGCTTCACTATTACTACCGATACTTGTACTGTTTATAACCAAGTTGGTAAAGAAAAAGTGATCGAGCTAATTAAAGACCAAGTTGAAGATGCGATGAAATATGTTGAAAGCATCATGAACATGGGTTTTGGTTCGAAAGACAACCCCCTGTTGATGTCGGTACGCTCAGGTGCCCGAGTATCAATGCCAGGTATGATGGATACCGTATTGAACTTAGGCATGAACGACGAAGCCGTACTTGCAATCGCAAAAAAATCGGGCAACGAACGTTTTGCATGGGACTCGTACCGCCGTTTTGTTCAAATGTACGGTGATGTTGTTTTAGGCATGAAACCTGAATCGAAAGAAGACATCGACCCATTTGAAGAAATAATGGAAGAGGTTAAAGCTGCTAAAGGTGTTGAAAACGACAACGAACTCGACGTTAGCGACCTCAAAGAATTGGTGACAAAATTCAAAGCAGCTGTAAAAAAAGTTACCGGCCACGATTTCCCTGTAAATCCATGGGAACAACTTTGGGGAGCTGTAGCTGCCGTTTTCGATAGCTGGCAAAACCCACGTGCCAACTACTACCGTGCTATGAACCAAATACCCGAAGAATGGGGTACTGCCGTAAACGTACAAGCTATGGTTTTTGGCAACATGGGTCAAAACTCAGCCACTGGTGTTGCCTTTACTCGCGATGCAGCTACCGGAGAAAATGTTTTCAATGGTGAATACCTAATTGATGCTCAAGGTGAAGATGTTGTAGCAGGTGTTCGCACTCCTCAACAAATCACAAAAGAAGGGTCGTTACGTTGGGCTGTTTTAGCTGGTGTTTCGGAAGAAGAACGCAAAGCCAAATTCCCTTCGCTTGAAGAAGCTATGCCTGCTGCTTACAAAGAACTTGACGAAACCCAAGAAAAACTCGAAAAGTACTTCAAAGACATGCAAGACCTCGAGTTTACTATTCAAGACGGTAAACTATGGATGTTGCAAACCCGTAACGGAAAGCGAACTGCTGCTGCTATGGTAAAAATTGCAATGGACTTGCTCAAAGAAGGACTGATTGATGAAAAAACTGCTGTTTTACGTCAAGAGCCCAATAAACTCGACGAACTGTTGCACCCTGTTTTCGATAAAGAAGCAATCAAAAAGGCAAACGTTTTGGCCAAAGGCTTACCTGCATCGCCTGGTGCAGCCACCGGTCAGTTGGTATTCCACGCCGACGAAGCAGGCAAATTCCCTGTAACAATTCTGGCTCGTATCGAAACATCGCCCGAGGACCTCGAAGGAATGGATATCGCCAAAGGTATTCTTACAGCACGCGGTGGTATGACCTCGCACGCAGCCGTTGTTGCCCGCGGTATGGGCAAATGCTGTGTTTCAGGTGCCGGCGATTGCAAAATTGACGGCAAAGCCCGCACACTTACTGTAAAAGGCAAAAAATTTAACGAAGGCGACTGGATTTCGCTTAACGGTTCTACCGGTGAAGTTTATGAAGGTAAAATAGCCACAATCGACCCCGAGTTGAGCGGCGATTTTGGAAACATTATGGAACTGGCCGATAAGTACCGAACCATTGCAGTACGTACCAATGCCGAAACAGAACGCGACTGCCTTGTTGCTCGCAAATTTGGCGCTCAGGGTATTGGCCTTTGCCGTACCGAACACATGTTTTTCGAAGGTGAACGCCTCATTCGTATGCGCGAAATGATTTTGGCCGACGACGAAAGCGGACGCCGTGCTGCATTGGCTAAATTGTTGCCTATCCAAAGGCAAGACTTCAAAGACGTTTTCAAAGCTATGGCTGGGCTACCGGTAACTGTTCGTTTGCTCGACCCACCTTTGCACGAATTTGTACCTCACGAAGATGCCAACCAAAAAGAAATGGCCGATGAGATGGGTATTTCAGTTGATGTAGTTAAACAAAAAGTAGCCGACCTGCACGAGTTCAACCCAATGTTGGGTCACCGCGGATGCCGCTTGGGCAACACATATCCCGAAATTACCGAAATGCAAGCCCGTGCCATTATTGAAGCCGCACTCGATCTTAAAAAAGAAGGCGTTGATACCTTCCCTGAAATAATGATCCCGCTTATTGGCAACAAAAAAGAACTGAAGCTTCAGGAAGAAATTGTACGTACTACTATTGCTGAAGTTTTTGCCGAACGTGGCGAAAGCATTGAATACATGGTAGGCACAATGATTGAAGTACCACGCGCAGCAGTTACTGCCGATGAAGTTGCCGAAGTTGCCGAATTCTTCTCGTTTGGAACCAACGACCTCACCCAAATGACTCTTGGTTTCTCACGCGACGATGCCGGGAAATTCTTGCCAGTGTACATCCAAAAGGGTTTATTGAAAAACGATCCCTTCCAAGTACTTGATCAAGAAGGCGTTGGACAGCTGGTGAGAATGGGTATTGAAAAAGGACGTAGCACCAACCCTAAACTTAAAGTAGGTATTTGTGGCGAACATGGTGGCGAACCTAGCTCTGTTGAGTTTTGTGTTCATGCTGGCATGAACTATGTTTCGTGTTCACCATTCCGTGTACCTATTGCACGTTTAGCTGCTGCACAAGCCGCATTACGTTAATAAAACAATTTTCTGTTAAAATATCGGGGGCCGCCTTTAATGGTGGCTCCCGTTTTTTTAACCAACTGCATAAGCATAAAAATATATCATGCTTAATTTTTTTAGCTATTTTTGAGCTTTCATCAAACTGTCATTATAATATGAGCTTTATATATCCTTCGTTTTTGTGGGCTTTGTTGCTAATTACAATTCCAATTGTAATTCATTTACTGAATTTGAGAAAACACCAAACCGTGTATTTTTCAAATGTTAACCTGCTAAAAATTGTACGCAAGGAAACAAAACGCAAATCGAAGCTCAAACAATACCTGATACTTGCCTGCCGAATATTAATGATTGTGGCTATCGTTCTGGCATTTTCAAAGCCATATATTCCAAAAGGCGAAAGCGAAAAACAAATGGCCAATAATATAGTTGCCATTTATATCGACAATTCGTACAGCATGAACGCCGAAGGAACCGAAGGACGGGCAATTGAAAGCGCAAAGGAAAGGGCTTACGCAATTGTAAACGGCAGCCGGCCCGATACAAAATTTGCCCTACTCACCAATTCGCTAAGCGGGTTTCAAAACAGGTTCTTTTCAAAATCGGAAATATTGCGTTTGATTGCCGATGTTGAAGTAAGCCACAACTTTAATGAACTTAGCACCATACAACGCCGAATAATTAACCTTAGCAATAACTTTCTGCTCAAAACCAACAAAACAGCCTATATCATCTCCGATTTTCAGAAACACACAACCGACCTGCAAAATACTATACCCGACTCTACGTTAACCTACAACTTCGTTATAGTGCCTACCGGCAAAATTGCCAACCTGTACATCGACACTTGCTGGTTCAACACACCAACTCACCACCTGAACCAACTGGAAACCATTAACGTAAAAATAATAAACAAGTCTGATCAAGATTATTTTCAGGTACCAGTAAACTTGTTCATTAACGACACATTAAAATCATTGGCATCGATTGATATTGTTTCGGATGAAGAAAAAACAATCGAACTCCAATTTGCCAATCAGAGTGCAGGCATTCAAAGTGGTCGAATTGAAATTACCGACTACCCTATTACCCACGACAATGTTATTTATTTCACTTTCGAAGTTAAAGAAAAACAAAGAGCCCTGTTGATTCAATCGGCAAATAACAAGTTAAGCTTAAACATGGAAGCACTGTTTGCAACTGACAATTTTGTTGAACTCGACATTGAGCGGGCTGATCGGCTTCAAATTAGCACCTTAACCAATTATTCAACCCTATTTATTAACGAGTTACGCGAAATAAGCACCGGATTGAGCGATGAATTGACAAAATTCACTCAAAACGGCGGCACCTTGGTGCTTATTCCGGCACCAAGCATTGAAACAAACAGTTACAACTACCTATTAAACAAACTGAAAACCAATACAATTTACAATACCGACACCATTCAGCTGCCTATCGACAATGTTGTTTACACAAATATGTTATACAATGGCGTTTTTAAAGAAGACAACCAAGAAGTTGCCCTACCCGACATTAAATTACGTTACCGCTTCAATACCGATCCTCAACTAATCGACAATACTATTTTATCGTTTGCCGATAATTCAAAGGCCCTTTCGTCAACAAATGTTGAAAACGGTTTGGTTTACATTTTCAGTTTTCCGCTTTCCTTTGATGGGAATCAGTTCATCGACCATTTGCTGTTTATGCCAACCGTTTACAACATAGCGCTTCAATCGTCATACTTCCAGCAACTTTACTACACAATTGGAACCGATCATATTGTTGATATAAAAACAAGCGACAACATAAGCTCTCAAAACATTTACCTAAGAAATCAACAAACCGGGATTGAGCTATTGCCAAATATTATTCAGCAAAGAGGTACAATAACCCGAATGTCGGTTAATGGCGATCTTGATGCTGGCTTTTATTCAGTATTTTCAAATAATACAGAAATTGGAAAAATAGCTTTTAACTATATGTTAAAAGAATCGGAATTAAGCTATTACACCTCCGACGATTTACTGAAAATGGCCAACGATGCACAGATTAAAAACATTAACCTCATTGAAACCAACATCGAAAACATGGCAACTAAAATCGATGAAATTGACAATGGAATTCAGTTATGGCGCACGTTCATTCTTTTAGCTTTTGTGTTGCTAATAAGTGAAGCGCTAATTATAAGGTTTTGGAAATAAGTTCAAATTATTTTGAAATTGAATTTTCGGCTTCGATTTGTATTAACAAGCGTTCAAAATCATATTCCGAAACAACCCGATGTTTTTTGGTATCGAAAACTTTTTTAACAGGTATTTTTCTATTCACCTTTATTCTTAAGTCAAAAAAATCGGACAATG
>DAOSWJ010000076.1:0-3425 GCA_035380005.1 Prolixibacteraceae bacterium
AGGGGCAAGGGTGGTTTCGGCAAAAAAATACATAACCGATCCCGAATTCCAAACCAATAGAAACCTCAGGGTTTTCAACCTTTGTAGTTCGTTCAGGTACCAAAGCTTGGGCTACTATGTGTCGTTGCTGGCATCGGCACGCGAGCACCGCTCAATTCCAAGCGTAACCACTATTCGCGATTTCAAAAACCTGTCTGTCATCCGATCGATAGCCAACGATATTGACGAACTGATTCAAACCTCTCTTGAAAAAAACACCGACACAAAATTCACTTTGAATATTTTCTTTGGCGAAACAACAAAAGCCCATTTACGTAGCCTGGCTCATCAATTGTACCAGCTTTTCGAAACACCTCTTTTACAAATAAATTTCGTTAAAAACGAAAAATGGGTTATTCAGAAAGCAATACCTTTAAGCCTCGATAAGATTGAAAATATTGAACAAGAGCAATTTCAACAACTTGCCAAACACTACTTTTCGAAAAAACGTTTTAAAAAACCGCGACTGAAACATTATAAATACGATCTGGCTATTTTAATCAATCCCACTGAGCCCCATCCGCCATCGTCGCCACAAGCTTTGAAAAGTTTTAAAGAAGCAGCAAACAAATGCGGTTTCTATGTCGATTTTATTACCAAAGAGAACTACGAAGACATTTGCGAATACGATGCCCTATTCATTCGCGAAACCACCAATGTAAACGATCACACTTATCAATTTTCGCGTCGAGCTTATGCCGAGGGCCTTGTAGTTATTGACGATCCATGGTCGATTTTGCGTTGTGCAAATAAGATTTACCTCAACGAAAGGATGCGCCAAAACAAAATTCCTACTCCGCGTACCGAAATGCTTTCGAAAGGCGTTTTTAAAGCATCGATGGCTGAAAAATTTAATTTTCCTTTGGTGCTCAAACAGCCCGACAGCGCTTTTTCGCTTGGCGTAATTAAAGTGAACAATGCTCAAGAAATGACCGATGCACTCAAAAAGCTTTTCAAAATTTCGGAAATGGTTATTGCTCAAGAATTTCTTTATTCGGAATTCGATTGGCGGATAGGCGTTATTGACAACCAGCCACTTTTTGCTTGCAAATATTACATGGCCAAAGACCATTGGCAAATTTACAACTGGCAGGCCTCGAAAGAAGATGATGCCGGCGATGCTGAAACAATACCTATTGATCAAGTCCCCGAACAAGTGCTGAAGGTTGCACTGAAAGCGGCCTCACTTATGGGCGATGGGCTTTATGGTGTTGACTTAAAAATGGTGGGCAACAAAGTTTATGTAATTGAAGTAAACGACAATCCGAATATCGACGATGGGATTGAAGACCTTGTTTTAAAAGATGAATTGTATTACAGGGTTATTCAATCGATATATAATCGCATTGAGTTGTCGCGAAATACAACCAGACTAGTTGCCATTGAGCCTGATTAAGAACATATGACAATAATTAAAGTCAGTGGTCATTAGTCAGTGGTCAATAGTTAGTGGTCAGTTGTTAGAATTTGTTATTTGGGAAAATGGTAAGGGGTGTAATCAATAAATAAAAATATAATGAAGAAACTTGTTGTACTTGATGGATTTACACTAAACCCAGGTGATTTAAGCTGGAAAGCTTTTGAAGATTTTTGCGATGTTGTAATCTACGAACGAACACCTTCAACATTAACCCTTGAACGGAGCATAGATGCCGATTATGTTTTTACGAATAAAGTAGTTTTTGATGCAAATACCCTTGCGCAGCTCCCAAAACTCAAATACATTGGCGTACTGGCTACCGGCTACAATGTAGTTGATTTTCAGGCAGCTAAAAACCACAACATTGTTGTTACCAACATACCGGCATACAGCACTAACTCGGTAGCCCAATTAATTTTTGCTCACATTTTTGCACATTACAATAAAATTGAAAAACATAGCCAGCATGTTCACAAAGGAGGCTGGCAAAGTGCTATCGATTTTTCGTACTTTTTAAGCCCTCAAACCGAACTTGCCGGAAAAATAATGGGCATAATTGGATATGGCAAAATAGGATCGACAGTTGCCAAAATAGCCTTGGCTTTTGGAATGAAAGTATTAATTGCCAACCGATCGGTTAAAAACAACCTGCCCGAAAATGTTACACAGGTTAGCATCGAAGAGGTTTTTTCGGCAAGCGATATTGTAAGCATTAACTGCCCTTTGACCGAAAACAATATCGGGTTTGTAAACCATGAGCTAATCGGCCTAATGAAACCAACTGCTTTGTTAATCAACACAGGCCGTGGCCCACTAATAAACGAAGCGGATTTAGCTGCAGCTCTGAATAAAGAAACCATTGCAGGCGCTTCGCTCGATGTACTTTCGACCGAACCTCCGGCAATGAACAATCCATTAATTGGAGCCAAAAATTGCATAATCACCCCTCACATTGCATGGGCAACTTACGAAGCACGCACCCGTTTAATGAATATTGCATACGAAAACTTAAAAGCTTTCATTAACGGAACAGCACAAAACGTTGTTTCATAAATCCACATAACACTCAATATCAAACCTTTATCTTTCACACAAAAATACCTATCATCTTTCAGCAAATTTTTTTCTCAAAAAGCGTAAACAAAAAATGAAGTTATTTGTCTTATGGGTATAAAAAGACATTTTAGTCTTAATTGATATTAACCCTATAAAAACAAAATAATATGAGTTTTGAATTACCAAAATTAGATTACGCTTACGATGCCTTGGAGCCGCACATTGATGCTCGCACCATGGAAATACATCACACGAAACATCATGCTGCATATACAAGTAACTTAAATAATGCCATTGCCGGCACCGATATAGAAGGCAAAACCATTGAGGAAATAATGGCTGTAGTTGATAAATATCCGGCAGCAGTTCGCAACAATGGTGGAGGTTATTACAACCACAATTTGTATTGGAAGGTGCTCACCCCCGGAGGCTCAAAAGCTCCAAACGGTGAACTTAAAGCAGCAATTGAAAAAAGTTTTGGCTCGGTTGAAGCTTTTAAAGAAGAATTCGCTAAAGCAGCCGCAACACGTTTCGGATCGGGTTGGGCATGGCTGATAAAAGATAAAGATCGTTTGGTTGTGAGCTCAACGCCCAATCAGGACAACCCTCTAATGAGTGTTGCTGAGGTAAAAGGCACTCCAATACTCGGTATCGATGTATGGGAACATGCGTATTACCTAAATTACCAAAACCGCCGTCCCGACTATGTCGCGGCATTTTGGGAACTGATAAACTGGGACGTTGTAGCCCACTACTTTCATGGTTAGTTGATTTTTGGTTTTTCCCCGGGGGTGGTTCCCCGGGGTTTTTAATGAGACCATGTTTTCAGAAGCGTAGCGAACTGAAAACATCTGGTCGAATTAATCCCGATTAGCATAGCGATATCGGGATTGTTGTTTAACGTAGAAAT
>DAOSWJ010000076.1:3525-11564 GCA_035380005.1 Prolixibacteraceae bacterium
TAACTTAGAAAAGAAGCGTAGCGAACTGAAAACATCTGGTCGAATTAATCCCGATAAGCATAGCGATATCGGGATTGTTGTTTAACGTAGAAATTAACTTAGAAAAGAAGCGTAGCGAACTGAAAACATCTGGTCGAATTAATCCCGATGAGCACAGCGATATCGGGATTGTTGTTTTTTAAGCACAGAAGCAACTTAGTATTGGAGCATACGAAATGAAAATAAACAAATGATCGAGTTAGCATTATCTAGCTCAGCGATTAGGGATTTGATTATCATCTTTTTGCCAAATCATATGCAACCTGTGCTGCTTTTTTCATAATTTCGTCTTCGCCCGGCACACGACGGTTTTCCATTAACACTTTTCCATCGCATATAACTGTGTCAACACAATTGCCGTTGGCCGAATATACCAAATTGGAAATAAGGTTGAAATTGGGTGTTAATTCGGGCAAATTCAAATCTATCAAACACAAATCGGCCAAATAGCCTACTTCAATTTTACCTGTTTTAAGGCCGGTAAGCTTTTCGGCCGAAGCGGTAGCGGCCTCAAATGTTTCGTTTGCATTCCAAACGGTCGGGTCGTTATAGGCTACTTTCCCGGTAAGCGAAGCCAACTTCATGGTTTCGTACATATCGAGGTTGTTTCCCGAGCTGGTACCATCGGTACCCAACGCAATTGGCACGCCAGCCTGCTTCAACTCTCTGAACAAAAAATGATTACCCGAAGCCAATTTAAGGTTCGAAGCCGGGTTATGGATAACCTGACAACCATTGTCGGCCAAAATTTTGATTTCATCGCTATCGAGATAAAGGCCATGGGCAAAACTTACATCGGGGCCTAAAAACCCTATCGACTGCAAATACTGAACTGGTCGCAAACCATATTTTTTTATCGAGTCGTTTACTTCGCCTATGGTTTCCGAAATGTGGGTATGTATGCGCAAACCATTGTCGGTAGCATAATCCCTTATCCATTTCAGCAAACTTTTCGATACCGAATAAATGGCATGAGGCGCCATGGCAAAACCAATACGCGAACTATAATTAATCAAGCTTTTATGATATTCCTGTACTTCTTTTTTATACACCGAAGCCCTTTCATGCAATTCAAAATCGAAACCAACATAAGTAAGCATACCTCTCAGCCCCATTTCATCGACAGCCCTTGCAGTACCTCCAAAAAAGTGATACATATCGATTATGCTTGTAGTGCCGGTTTTAATCATTTCCAAACAGGCGAGTTTTGTGCCCCAATAAACATCATCTTCGGTAAGGTTTTTCTCAAGTGGCCAAATTTTCTCCTGCAACCAGGGCATCAGTGGCATATCGTCGGCATAACCACGCATAAGGGTCATGGCCGCATGGGTATGGCCATTGAACATACCGGGCACCACAGCTTTTCGGGTTGCATCAATCACTTTGTCGGCCACAGGCTGAATATCGGGAGCAATTTGTTTAATGATATTGTCTTCAATAAGAATATTGGTAACTAAATGATTTAGTTCGCAGTTTTTTATCAATATACGCATGATTTTCTCTAAATTTAGTCCTTCAAATATCGCTTATTCTGTTTAAAAAACTTGCTGATGGCTCAAATAATTTCTATTCACTCGTACCGTGGCGGTACAGGTAAATCAAATATCACCGCCAACCTGGCTTGGATGTTATCACAAAAAGGTTACCGTACAGCCGTTGTTGATACCGACATTCAGTCGCCCGGGATTCACATAATTTTTAATGTCCGGCAAGAAAAAACACACTTCACCCTGAACGATTTTTTATGGGGAAAGTGCGAAATTGTTGATACAGCTATTGAAATTCACAATAACAACAATATAGCAGGTAAGGTTTTCTTGATACCAGCAAGCACCAACACAGGCGATATTGCACGCGTTATAAACGACGGCTACAATATTGAGTTATTGAGCAAAGGCTTTGAAGAATTGTGCGAACATCTTTCGCTCGATTTTTTGCTTATTGATACCCATCCCGGGTTGAACGAAGAAACACTGCTTTCGATTGCAATATCCGACACCTTACTGCTGGTTATGCGCCCCGATCAGCAAGACTTTGAAGGTTCATCGATAACGCTGAAAGTTGCCGACAAACTTGGCATCAATCAAATTGCTGTTGTGTTAAACAAAGTTCCAAAATCGATCGAAAAAAATGAGCTGTGTACCCAAATTACCAATGCCTATAATATTCCTGTTGAAGCGCTTTTTTACCACAGCGACGAGCTAATGATTTTAGGAAGCAAGTCGGTATTCGCCCAAGATTTTCCCGAACACGAATTTTCGCTCGAAGTTGATAAACTATCGGATTATCTTTTGAACAATGAATGATAATGTATTAAAATCAAAATACTTAAAGCAGGTTCTTATAATTGCCGCTTTTTCGACATTACTTGCATTTTTAAATTATTTGCTACGTTCGTGGGTAATACCCGGAGCCGAGTTCATTACATTCAGACCCCAATTGTTAATCCCCGTACTTGCAGGATTGGTGGTATCGCCTTGGGCAGGTGGTTTTATCGCACTTGTTGGAAATGTATTTGGCGATTTATTATTAGGATACAACTTTAGCTTTTGGCATTGGTCGATAGCCAACTTTTTTATTGGATTTATTCCGGGAATTATTCGATTTGCCGGAGTTAAAACCATTACGAACGTAAACCATTTCATTAAATTGATAATATTGATTTTTGTAGCAAATGCAATGGCCTTGTTTTTAGGCATGACCGCCCAGGTTCTTATTGAAGGAAAAAATGCATTAATGCCTACACTCAACACTTTTTTCCTGCCTGCACTAATATCGAACACTTACCTTTTAATGTTGTTGTTACCACCCTGCCTTATTCCGCTTAAATTTTTAAAATTGAATATCGAAACACGCTCAATGTTTCTGTTTATAAGCATTGGGCTGCTTGTTTTAACATTAAGTGTGCTTCTTTTTTCAATATTAAACCATCGGCTCACCACACAATTGGAACAGGCCAATTTTTCGCAAACACAGCAAATACAAACCCATTTTGTTGAACAAAGCTTTAGGGCTGTTGGAGTACTCATGTTGCTGATAATAATTGTTTCGACCGGCATAGGCTATTCGTTTTCAAAAAAATACATGTTGCCCATTAGCCTGCTGGCCAAAGCAGCCAATAATTTAAAACTGGGCAAATGGAGTTCAACCGATAAGGTTGAGCTTAAAGGTAAAGGCAGCACTGAAATAGAAAACCTTACCGAACTTTTTAACAATATGGCCGGCGAAGTAATAAAACGAGAGCAAAAAATGAACGATGAAATACGCACCCTTAAGTTACAAATCGACAAAAAGCAAGAAGAAAAGCAAGTTAATGAAATAACCGAAACGGCATTTTTTAAGCATCTGGAACAACGATCGAAAGCAATACGCGAACAACGAAAACCCAAAAACAACGAACAATGACAAAAAAATCACTACGTAACTTATTGAACGAGCTAATCGACGAAAACGAAAGAAGCGAGAAAATACAATCGTTACAAAAGATAATCAGTTTTGGTATTCCGGTTCAACAAACCGATGAGCATACTTTTTCTGTATCGCTTAACAATGTGATCGATTTTCAGGGAATAGAGTCGTTGATGGCCACTTTACTTGACCAATTGCGCGAATCGTGTTTTTTTGGCCAGTCGGATGTTGCTGTAAACATCAATATTGAAAAAGAAAGCTGTCCGCAATTGCACAACTTTGGCATTCATAAGCTTTTCTTTTATGGAGCCTTCGAAAATTTCGAAGATTTACCACTCATCTACAACAACATTTCATTGCATTTAAAATACATATTCAATGCTTTACAAAGCCCTGCTATTTATGCCGATTTTTTCAACAACGCCAACACATCGGACACAAAAGCATTACTATTCCCCTTTAACCGCGAAGTGGAAAACGACACAACAAGACTTCATTATTTGGTTGAAAATGTTGCCGGATCGCACTTTTTGCGCATTACAGCCGAAGAATTGGAGCATTCGCGTTTAAATTTGAGACGAATAAGCCACCGTGCAATATCAAATATCGACCTAAAACAGCAACTGCAAAGCATTCGCCCCGATACATGGTCGATATTTTCATCGATGTTAACGCTTTGCCGCAATAACCGTTTCAGCTTTAAAGATACCGGCTTACAACTCCCGCAGTTAGTCAATCATTTGAAAGAAAACGGATACGGTAAACTGACTGAATTGACCTTAAACTGGAACCGAACTGTATCGAACAATATTTTACTCGAAGGCGGTACAGTATGGAAAGACATCGTACTGCGCATATTGATGATTGTTACCGATCGAACTACAATTAGCCTTTTGAATGGTGGCAATACACTTAAAGTTGAATACAGGGGCATTTTTGCATACTTAACGCTTACCCAGCGCGGCCGCAACTTACAAATTGGGCTCGACGAGAAAGTTAGAATTTCACCCCTCGAAGATTATTTGGTGAAAATGGAAGAACTCAATCAACAAACTAAAACAAGTTTATTGCCTTTAAACAAGGCACATGTGATTTTTATTCACCATTTCACCAACGAAACTTTGGCAGTTTTAGGAGCTCTCGATTATCTCGAAGTATACAAAACCGACACTTTATGGGTGAAATATTCGGGCGGTATTCCTTCAAAATTTATGGATACAATTATGGATTTGCCCTCGTCGGTATTCAATTTTTACGGTTTGCAACCCATCGACAAAAATCAGGTTCAAAGTGGTTTCTGCCTTAGCGAAGCCTACTCTCCCATTGAAAATTACACATCGTTAAATGCACACATGAAAGAAAACAGCGTTCCCTTTTTTCAGTCGATGCAAATTATGGGAATGCACATTTTTTTGAATGCAATTTTGGAAGCCAATGGCACTAAAGTTATAGTTGCCGAAGACGGCGGATATATAGCTCCCTTGATTAACCGCCTGGCTTTGGAAAATCATTCGGTTGAAGATGTTTTTGGCAAATACGATTTCACCAACAAAACACTAAACAATGATGTATTAAAAACACAATTTTCCGATTGGATTTCGGATAAATATGCAGGCAGTGTTGAACACACCCGAAACGGCTACGATGCACTGTATGAGGTGGAAAAATCGTTTGGACAATTAGCTTTTGCTGCTTGCTCGCTGGCAGTATCGGATTTCAAGGTTAACAACGAATCGATTGAAGTTGCCTACTCTTGCATCAATGCTGTTGAGAACATTTTAAACGGTCAAGGGTTTGTTTTAAACAATCGGCGATGCCTTGTACTGGGCTCACTGGGAGCAATAGGGAAACAAACCATGAAAATGCTTTCGGCACGATTAGGTTCAGCTAATATTTGTGGAATTGATATTGCGAGCCAAACAGGTAAAAAATACGACTGGCTTCAGCTTGAAAAAACCGAACAACTTGATGCTACGACCGTGCACAGCTACGACCTCATATTTGGTGTTATTGGAAAATCGATACTTGATGAAGCTTTTTTTGATGATTTGCTGTTGAATACCCGATGCCAAAACATTTTTATGGCAAGCGGATCGACCAAGCAATTTGAATTCAGTCATTTTATGCAGTGGGCCGAACAACTTCAATCGGGGAAAAGAGAAATTATTCAAGGGCACAAAATTAGTTGCAGCGCTCAAGCAATTGAAGATCCGCAAACATCTGCAGCTTTAGGAACAATACTATCGGTTAAAATTAAAATCCAACAAAGCGAAAAACAGGTGAACTTTTACCTTTTGAGCAATTTAATGCCGGTTAATTTTCAGTATTACGGCGTACCCCGCGAAACCATGGACAGGGTTATGACCGAGTTTGTATCTTTGGTAAATGTAGTATCGAGGGCTGATGAATTGAGTTTGCCGCCGAAACTGCATGCACTCGACCATGCTATTAAGCTTAATGGGGAGCTTCTTTAGTTATATGGGACATTTATAAAATTTACAATTTTGGAATCAGATTCCAAAATTGTAAAAAATATAATAAGATATCGTTGTCGGGTAACACAGTGTTTAAAACCTCAACATCACTTTCATTGCACCTCTGGTTTTAGCTGCTTCGAAAGCTTCCAGGGCTTTTTCAAAAGGGAAAACCTCACTTATGAGTGGGTTTAAGTCAACGCCCTTTGCCAGATAATCAAGCGCAGGCTGGAACAGTCCACAGCGCGAACCAAGTACCGTAATTTCGTTTACAACTACCGAGGTCATGTCGATATTTTGGTTTGAGGCTATGGTACTTTTTAAAACCAATATTCCGCGAGGTTTGGTGTGCGAAAGCGAGAAATTAAATCCGGAAGCACTGCCGGTGGCTTCAATCACAATATCGTATTTTTTTTGAGGCATCTGATCGAGCAAAACAATTTGGCTTCCATTTGCCTTTGCCAGTTCCAATTTATCGGGGTGTTTGCCTACATGAGTTATTTTTGCCCCAGTAGTGCTCACTGCATGGTTAATGAGCAAGCCCAGTTTACCGTCGCCAACAATCAACACTTCGTCATTGGCCGAAAAATCAACTTGTTCCAATATTTCGAAACCGGCTGCCAAAGGTTCACAAAGTGTAGCCATTTCGTTGCTTACACTTTCGGGTACTACCAGCAAGTTTTCGACAGGCAGGGTAAGGTATTCGGCAAAAGCACCATTACGCTTTGAAATGCCCAAGGTTGTTCGGCTTGGGCAATGGCGGCCTAAATTTTTGGAACAATATTCACAATCGGGTTGGCCGCAAGCGCAGTTAATATCACCTACAACCCTTTTGCCCATAAGTGATTGGTCTTGGGCATTAATCTCTTCAACAATACCAACAAATTCGTGTCCAGGTATTCCGGTAAAACCCATGTAACCTTTGGTGATCTCGATATCGGTATTGCAGATGCCCGACATGAGCACACGAACTAGAGCTTCGCCTAAAGGCGGAACAGGCTTTGCAAAACTGTTTTCAAAAATTAGTTTTTCGCCATCGAAACAGAGAGCTTTCATTATTCAATATTTTACTGAATACATTTGTTTAATCTTCAGTAAAATTAAAGAAAGTTATTGGCAAAAACTATTTAAGCGCCTTCAAATACATTTTCTCAACAGCCTTCCAATCAACAACTTTCCAAAAATTGCTCACATAATCGGCACGTTTGTTCTGATAATGTAAGTAATATGCATGCTCCCATACATCGAGGCCTAAAATTGGCGTACCCTTTTGTTCAACTACATCCATCAACGGATTATCCTGATTTGGTGTTGAGCTAACAAAAAGCTTTTTGTTGGCATCGACAGCCAACCATGCCCAACCACTTCCAAAGCGGGTTTTAGCAGCTTTCTCGAATTGTTCTTTAAAAGCATCGACCGAGCCAAATGCTTCGTCGATAGCAGCTTTTAATTTACCTTCGGGATTTCCGCCACCAGCAGGCGACATCACTTCCCAGAACAAATTATGGTTGTAAAAACCACCACCATTATTGCGAACACTTACCGGATATTGGCTGATATTGGCAAAAACTGTTTCAAAATTTGAATCGAGTAAACCCTGTTCTTCAGCTGCTTTCATAAAATTATTATAATAAGCTTTGTGGTGCCTGGTGTAATGTATTTCCATGGTATTGGAATCGATAAACTCACTCAGTGCATCGTATGAATAATTTAACTCGGGAAAAACAAAAGGATTGGCTTTTTGTGCATTGCACGAAGTGCTAACCAACGACGTTGCCATCATCATTAATACTGCTAATATTCTCATAACTAATATTTTTAAATTGATATTTCGATTAATTAAAAACTATCATACTAACAGTTAAGTATCGAAAAAGTTTGAAATGCATTTTACATTAAAGCTTTCAAGTATTTGAAGAAAATCGTTTTATTTTTTGAATATTTTAGACACCTTTACCCACAGTATTTTCAACAATAACTATTAATACAATGGCAGATAAACTTTCCGATCCGATAGGGCGCCTTATGGGGCTCAGGTACAAATCGCACCCATGGCATGGCGTGCACATAGGCAGCAATGCACCAAACGAAATTGTGGCATTTATTGAGATGGTTTCG